>CAZNRQ010000149.1:0-4170 GCA_964574845.1 uncultured Bacteroidales bacterium | reverse complement strand
ATTTGGATGTGGCCCGTAAAACGCCTCAGCAACATGTGGAGAATTCGTGGCAGAAAAAAACCGTGGCTCCGCCCCTGCAAAAAAAACCTTTGGGACTGAAAAAGATCAATCCTTCTATGGCGCCCCCTGCGGTTCCCTCCGACTTCACGGCTTCGGATACGGAAGATATACGCGTGGGCATGACGGTGGAACATCAACGCTTCGGAAGAGGCAAGGTGATGACACTGGAAGGCGCCGGCCCCAATAAAAAAAGCACAGTGCTGTTCGATGGCATTGGCGCCAAACAATTGTTGCTGCAATATGCCAAGCTGCGCATCGTAAACTGATATTACCGTAAAATCATTTTCTGTTTTAATGCGACCATAATGCCGTCCCTATGCCATAGGCATCCCTTCGGGACGGTACTATTTGCCGAATTTAAAGGTTCGCTTAAGTAATTCAGGCTTTTCGGGTTTTATTTGCTTACAGTGTAAAATCAATTGTTGCACTTCTCAGGAATTTTTAGTAACTTTACTTTAGCAATTACAATTAATCCATCCTGAATTTTGAAACTCTATATAAAAAACATGGTTTGCGTACGCTGCGAATCATTTGTAAAATCGGAACTGACAAGTCTAGGTTATTCGTACCAATCGGTTAAAGCCGGAGAAGTGGAGATAGCCGATGATCTTACGGAAGTGGACAGACATCGTTTGAACGAGGTGCTGGAAAAAGCCGGCCTGGGAATACTGGACGACAAGAAAAGCGTTATTGTGGAGAAGGTGACCAACCTCATCATCGAGCTGATACATTATAATGATGAGCGGATGAAAATCAACCTTTCGGACTATCTGAAAGAAAAACTGGGCTATGATAATGCCTACCTGTCGAGGCTTTTTGCGGAAGTGAAAGGAACTACCATTGAGCATTTTTTTATTTCGCAACGCATAGAAAGAGCCAAAGAAATGCTGATATACAACGAATATAGCCTGAGCGAAATTGCCGATCAATTGCATTTCAGCAGCGCTTCGCATTTGTGCAATCAATTTAAAAAAGCCACGGGACTGACGCCTACCTATTTCAGGCAACTGAAGCATAGCAGACTTCAGCAATAAAATGTCATAATTATGCAATTCTAATCAAAAATCGTATAATGATTTTCGGACAGATTGTGCTGAACTTTGTAATAAGAAGTTTGCAGGGTCACGACCCCTCAGGAAAGAGGGCGTGAAGTGCATGCTTAAGATTTACGAATTACTAATTAAAACAGAACATTTATGAAAAAACTACTTTTTACGGGAGTTGCACTGTTATTATTTGCGGTTCCCATCATGGCACAAGTGGATCACGATTACAATCCCAACGATGTGGTTCCCACACCCGGACCCAACCTTTCGAAAGACCAGGTTCCGGCCTCTGTGGTGAAAGCCGCCAGCATAGATTTTGATCTGGCCAAGCCCGAAACATGGACCAAGTTTCCCTTCGCCCTGAAAGAATATGGATGGGTGTACGACAAAGCCGCCTCGGATGTGAAACCCGACCGCTACGAAGTTACGATGAAAGCCTCCAACGGCGACGACCTCTATGCTGTTTACTCAGCCGACGGTGTGCTGATAGCCACACGCGAAGTGAATAACAATGCAGCAGTGCCCGCTTCGGTTATGGCCGCCTTATCGAAAAGCCAGTATAAGGACTGGAAGATTGTGGGAAACAAAGAGACCATACGATATTATCACGACAAGAAAAGCGTGGAACAGCATTTCAGGGTAACGGTGGAAAAAGACAATGTGAAACGCAGCATTTCGTTCAACTACCAGGCAAGCGCCAACGGAACCGCCGCCAAATAAAAGACTGAGCCCCCCGCTGAGCCATATTCAGCAGCCCATTGTAACTTTCGACATCCCTGCAGGCTATTATTCTTTGTTAATAGGCCCGCAGGGATTCGCTGTTTGTATACTTCCCATAGGATGATCACATGAGTCGTTTGTTATTCTTCGATTTGTGGAAAACTATATTATTTTGCGGTTGTAAATCTTTTCTGTCACAAAAAAAGTTGCAAAATCCAAATTAATCACTATATTTGTAGTCAATTATGCCCTGAACTATTAACTTAAATTTTTTACAGTATGAGTATTTTGTATTTATTTGCAGCTATTATCGCTCTTCTTGGATTCTTCATCGGCCTGGTAATTATTGTCAAAGGCTTTGTTTACAAAAACAACAAACACGTCAATCTGGGGACTATTTTGGTATCCATTGGGCTTATCATCGCCTTGTCAGGTATGTTTTGCGTGGCTAAACGTGCCAATCATTTCAGGAAAAAAATGATGCATGAGCGTCAGATGAAAATGCAGGAATGCATGAAAGCCTGCGACATGGACATGGACATGATGGATGGCTCCGGAAAGAAAGACACCGTTATTAATGGCGACACCGTTTGTATTAAAACAGCTACCAAGGTGATCATGGACAAAAACTGCAGCATGAGCGGCAAAAAATGCGATGGTAAATGTAAGCACGATATGCACTGATAAACTTTCGCAAGCCATAGCTTGAAAAAAAATTGAAAAGCCTGCCCTTTGGGGCGGGCTTTTTTTTGTCGCAATAAGTTTTCGGCATGCCTTGTTTTTTTAATTTTTTGTATTTATTAACTACCATAGTTGTTATTTTAATTTTTTTGGTATTTTCGTTAACTTCTTAAAGAAATCAATTTAACACCTTATTTCCTTATTTTCAATCTTTTAATTATTTACTCCTCATCTCAATAGTCTTTTTTTTTGGTTTTATTAAGTTTTTTTTTTGCTTTTTTGTCGAAACTGATATAAATCAGCTTATCTTTGTAATCAGAAATTATAAAAAATGTTTTTCGATAAAAAATCAGCTCCTATTGTTTAACAATTTTAATACATAAAGAAAATGGCAAACACTAACCCCAAAAGACTGAAATGCGAATACAACAAACCCGGTAACATTTCTGAACTCTGTACCTATTACCTTGCTTTTTTGGCAGGCATGCTCACCGACCCTCTGTTTACCGCTATAGCCACTCTTTTGGGCGATGCGAAAACGCAGGTACAAAAACTGCAATCGGCCGAAGAAAAGGCCCTCACCCGTGTGCCCGGTGCGGCGGCTACCCGCGACACGGTGCTGGTGGCTACCGAAATTATTATGGACAAGGTGCTGGGCAAGGTGCAGGAAGCCGGCGACGAGAATATGGAACAGGCCCGTATTATATTCGAAAGCCACCAGTTGAAGGTTGTAGATTACGGACAGCATCCAAGGGATACCTTCGAAGTGAAGCATGGTAAGGTTTCGAAAACATTTAAAGTAATTAACAAGCCCGTTGGTAAAAATGCCGGTTATGTCTGGATGATCAGCGAAGACAAAAAAACATGGTATTTGGGCGACTTTGGTTCAGCCGCTACCGGATTGATAGATTCGTGTAACGATCAGGAACTGGTTCAGGGAAAACTCTATTACATTAAATCGCGCAGCAATTTAAAAGGCGTGAAAAGCGATTGGAGTCAGATCATGGAAAAATACTGTATTTAGACATAAAAATCTAATTATTTGCAAAAAGCGGGCAGCCTTCCGGGTTGCCCGCTTTTGTTTTAAGCGACGGACTCTGGTTCATTCAAAAATGCCTCACAAAATAAAAATCCGCTTTTTGTCGCCAATTTCCGCATTTTGTCTTCAATTTCCGCTTTTTGCAGCCAATTTCCACTTTCTGTTTCAAAAACCCGCTTTTCGATTCTGGAAATCCTCTTTTTGTCGCCAATTTCCGCTTTTGGTTTTTAGTTTCCACTTTTTGTCACCGATTTCCACTTTCTGTTTCAAAAAACCGCTTTCTGTCGCCAATTTCCACTTTTTGTTTCAAAAAGTCAGTTTCGGGAGCCAAATGCCTCTTTTTGTCGCAAAATGCAGCTTTTTGTTACAAAAAGACGATTCCCGTTGCCAAATGACGCTTTTCGCCGGAAAAAGACGATTTTCATTTTTAAATCCCTCTCTGCCCAATCCGATCTATAAACCTCACTCCACATTCCCCCTCCCCCAATAAGAATAAAATATTTGAAAAAATAAATAGATTGGTATGGAGAATTTTTTAATTTTGGTGGGGAGAATTGCATAATGAAAGTTGAAGCAAGAGACCTTAGCATACATTAAAGAATAACCGACCCAAAATAAAAACAT
>CAZNRQ010000148.1:0-7254 GCA_964574845.1 uncultured Bacteroidales bacterium | reverse complement strand
ATTTTAGGTTTAATTAGTACTTTTGTATTGTCTCTTACGAATAAATAAATAGCCACTTCGACTGAAGGTCTTAAAGCCTCCGGGGCCGTAGTGGCTGTTTTAATAAGTAAGAGACGACTTTTTTAATAAAAACCCGGAGGTTTTTTTTAAACCTTAAATGTTATGGTTGATAGGTCCACCTTAGTTTCCTGCCCGGCCATAATAGTAACAGTAACGTTACCGTTTGCAAGTATTGCAATGATTGTAGAATCTTGCCCGAAAGCACAATTAAACGAAATATCATGACTGGGTCTGAAACCTGTTGGTAATGTAAAAATTACAGGAAAAGATCCGGAATTCTCAGCAACACCCTTAAGCCTAACAACCCCAAATGCATCAATAGAATAGGCACAATCAGCATAAAGTGCTCCGGCATTTGCCCAGTCAGTTTTAAATTGAGCATTACCAGGATCACCTATGGCTAACCATCCGGAACCCGTATTCGTAATTTTCTTTATAATAACAGCGTTGATGTTCGGGGCATCATATCGCATATAGTTTGCTCCTCCAAAGCCTATCTGTAACTCTACCGGAATAAGCTTTGCTTCCCTTACTTGATAGCAGTCATGTGACACCTGTCCAATAAAAGAAATCTTTTGTCCACCAGGAGAAAGATCATAACTTATGCTGAGCGCAAATGCTGCCGTATGAGTTATCAAATTGCCTATTGTAAGCGAATGTGCCGGTACGTGGTATATCTCTCCCTCGAGGGCAATATATCCCTCTGTACAGGTAAATACATTACCATTCTTCACCACATCAGCACCGCTGAGTTTAAATGATGTTGCCGGCGTCACACCAAATCCGGAAAGCATGCCATAAAGGGCTTTCCTAATTGCACTATCAACAAAAACGATATCATTGAGAACGACCTTCTGGCCATTTTGGTAACAAATTAATTTATCCATTTCAATAGGGTTTTATTTCGTAAATTTTGCCTGCCATCTTAAATACATTGATCAGTTTTTTCATTTGATGAATGGATCCATCCGCAACCATGGCATTGTATATTGTCGCAGGTACGTAAATAATGAAATCTGTCTGAAACGCGAACTCCTCCTCAAAAAACAGGTGGGTTCCGGCCATTTGCTCCTCTTCAAAAAACAGATAGCTTCCATCGGCTCCCTCTTCATCAAAAAACAGAAAGGTTGGCGTTATCTCGTCCAACACATCTTCAATATAGATCATCTGCACCGGGTTAATTATATTAAACCGGTCATTCAATATCTTCTCTATACTGATCACCTGAAATGTTGTATTGGCCATCACATCCACATCAGCTTTCCACAACATAAACGTTTCTCTTAGTTCCTCCAACGGCGTAATAACAGCCTTCATCCATGCATCATGAAATTCATTTCTTACTGCAGGAAGAAGATAGCTCAGAATTACCGTAAAGAAACTCAGATTATACATTTGGAATATAATTGATGATCATCGACGATATCGTATAATACCCGCTAAGCACAGTGTAAAGGTGAGTGACCGGAGTATAACCCGGTGCAGAATATGGCTTAGCCTGAAGCGAAGTAATAACAGCATCAGTTATACCACGAACATTGGTAATGCTGTCCAGTACTTCATTAATATTCAATTCGCCTCCAAACTCAATACCTGCTATGTAAGTGGCTATAGAAACCTCAACCGGCTTCACCCCCGAATCAGAAATTAACGATCCGTCAGCCTGAATTACCAAAGGATCATAATACGCATCAGCAACAAGATCCAGTTCATCCGACGAATAATTATAGATCAGCATCCTCTGCCCGGGAGCCTTTATTTTGCTAATATAAGCGCTAAAAGCAGTAAGCTGAGCCAACGGAAGTGGAACCGGCAATCCTCCGTCTTCAGTGGCTACTTTCACCAGCACATAATTGCCATACTCATTCACAGCATAACGCTTGATGATCTGTTTAGTGGGGTCTATCACCTCATACACGAAACGATTATTGATATAGACAAGTTCATCACCATATTGAAAGGCTTTCACCTGGTCAGATATCCAGGGTATATTGTTGGGGTACGAATTGGCAATATAGCCTTCCACATCCGACTTATGTGTATCGAATATCTGTTCCATCAACCACAGACAAAATATAACTGCTTCAGACCAGATTTCCCAAACTCCGGTACGCAATGGAGTATCATTCAAACCATCCAATGCAGCTTGTCCTGTTTTGGCGGCATAATAACTCGCCCTTACTTCTGCCAGAGTCCTTGCCATTACTTCGAGAAGTTGAATTTAAACGAGCAAACTGCTTTTACTGACTGAGCGATATCGCTTTTAATGATGATTGGTATGCAATCTTCACTGGATGGCTTATAAGTCATTCCATCGATCAGCACAATTCTGGTATTCAAAAGTTCCGAACCGGCCATGGCGGTCATTATACAGTCATCCTGATCTGATGTTCCTATTTTAAACTCTGGCGCTTCATCAACTGAACCAAACGAAGCTACAGCCATGTAAACGAAACATTCATACGGTAGAAAACCAACAACGGTTTCAGTTTTACCTTGGAGATCAACCTCTGCGCATACACTTCCTGATACAGGATTATCATCGTATGTTAATTTTAAATTGACTATTGTCTTATGAAACTGTGTCCTTATAAATTTTGAATTATTAAAATTTACATTGTTAAAAACTCCTGCAAATTGAACGTCAAAGAATTCACTTGTAGTAATACTGCTTTGTAATATAAGGCTATTCATAAAACTACAGCCGATGAATTTACAATCAGAAATTTTGGATTTCATAATCCCGTCATATTCGCTATAAAAACTACAATTATGAAATTCACAGTTGAATATCATTGAATTCCCAAAATCAAACATGGTAATATCATATTGTTGATTACCAACAAAGGCATTAATATCAGCTGTTACTTTTACCCAATGTTTTGTATCGAATATCTCACTGATATAACCAGGGATAGTGGCATTGTCCGATGTTACTTCATCATTTATTTGATATTTACATGGCATGATCATTATTACATTTTCAGATCCTCCTTTCATAGTATCCGGTACTGATATACTTATTCCGTCCTGACCACCTACCATTATCATCTTTCCATTTTTTTTAATGCCGGAATCAATTGCCTTTATAATTACAATATTTCCTTTTGCATAAGCCGTATAATTGGAGTGACCTAAATTATCCTTTATTGCGGAAGAAATATCTTTTGCCGCAAGTACAGCATCATTACCAGTAAATGTAATTGATTTTTCCAATAGTTCTATGGCATCAATACTTATTGAACTAAGTGTTGATCCATAACCAACACTATCCACTATTAAAACGCCTTGGGAACATTTGTCGCCTTTAGAAACATAATAACCCGAAGAATCTAATAAATCTTCAGAAAGCGATGTTGCAATTACATTTTTATCAGTAATAAAATAAATATCACCCGGTATTAAAACTTTTTTAGAAATCATATCTAATACCTCCAATCTTGTATTTTCATGTTGTGTACGTCCAGAAGGAATGGAAGTGCCGCCAATTGTAAATTCAACACCCTCACTGTTTTTATAGTAATATCCATCAGCCTTCGGATAAAAAATAAGTTCCGTCGATTTTGGATTAGGAACATCATTGCTATTTGTTTGAATTTTTTGCTTGATCATGATTTCTATTTATTTTATGATTAATAATCCTTGTAAGTCCAATACACCATTTATGGTAAGCATATCCAGCAGACCCAGTTGGTAATTCTCAGCCACCACCACTGTCATCCCTTCCGGAACTGTGTCCATGTTGCCAATGGAAACCGGCATCTGCCAATGTGCCTGGTTAAATGTTCCCTGAGTCGGAACCAAAGCTTGCAGCATAACTCCATCCCTCAGGCAGCACTCACCGGCAAGATAGGGTCTTCCGTTATACTCCTGAAGACCGCAAATAGAGCGATCCTCTGTTTTATGCATCATGCTGTCAATTAAATCGTGCATGTCCGTATATCTCACCTTCGCTCTGAGGTGCATTATTGATTTTAAAGCTGCTCTTGATATTAGTGCCATGTTATTCTTGTAAAATAAAATTAATATCCAAAATCATACTGTCGAGTACCAGGTTATCATCCGAAACATAAGCAGTGGCCAGGCTCACATCATTCAATTTATAGTTCCTGGTAACCTCATTATTTACGTCCGGGTAAGTGATCACTGCGCCGGGATCCAGATTATCAAAGTCGCCGATTCCCGGATTTCTCCGGAACAGATCCACGCAGTTCTCCACATCACCGGTCAGTAACAATGCCAGGTCCATGATAGACTGTTTCGATCTGACAATTCTACTCTGCATCGATAATAATCTCCTTTTCTTCAGTAACAGTAACGTTGTTCACGACAAACCCTGCCTTCTTCAGTTGTTCCCTGGTCTTTCCCTCCATGCGGTTCAAATTCGGTCCTTTCAATTCTTCCATGATCCCAATTCCAACCAATGGAGCATGTTTATAGCTCCCGGGTGTCGACTTCATGATCTGCCTGATCTGTTGCTCCCCTCCAGGGCCAATCACAAAATCACCGTTCACAATCACCGGCATTTCATTTTCATCAAGTAATATGTCTCCATGTCCGTTCATCAGTGTTTTATTTTGGTATTTTCGTAGTCGCTCTTATTGAAATTGCTAAAGGTACCGGTATATGGTACCGTGGGAACAGAAGGAGGACCGGTTGCAGCTGTTGGATGCGTGTGGGCAGTATAATCCGTCTTTAAGGCATTAACCTCTGTAATCAGATTATTCAACTTGGCAGTTAACTTCCCAATAATAACCAACCCTTCATTCTGTCCGTCATTCCATTTTATCAGATCGGTGGTGATTTCTTCAGCACTATTTCCCACCTTTCGCATGATCTTCTTCGCCTTCGAGCAGTGCATCACATACCCGTCCGTTTTGCTGAGCATGGCCACCAGGATCAGGCTGTCGTCTTCAGGAATCACGACCGTCGATTCGTGATTGCCTGTTATCGACACCAGCCTGATCCCGGTGATCATCGCCGTCCCGTCTTCCGGTTTCCCGTCACACGTCATTTTACTGTCGTCAACTTTGCTGGCCCTGCAAACCACAAAAGGGTTGCCGGGAATTCCCGCCATCCTTCTGATACAATCTGCTATTTCCAACTCTTTACTCATTTTTAAACAGCATTTAAAATCTCAATCTCCTGCCTGTATCCATTCATCCCAAACGTCCTCTTTACCGATTTAACCGTAAAAGCATTCCTGTCGCGATAAGTATTCTCCCCATCCCTGAACTCCACCACGTCCATAACCCTCACCACAGGCCAGCCAAATGCCTTAAAACTCCCGGATATCTGATCAGCCTTATAAGAATCTTTCTTCTCTTTGGCAAACTTCTTAAGTTCCTCCATGTTCGTCGCCGAGTCGCAATAAAAGGTCCTCACATTCGGATCCGAAATCGCTTCCGGATATTTTGTCTCCAGCTTGCTTCCATTCGGAAGAATTACTTTGGCAACAACCTGTATTTTATCAGTGTCTATATCTTCCTGGCTGATCGAGTCGTCAATAAAATTCTGTTTGTACTTAAAGAGTATCCTCTTTCCGTTTTGATCCTGATTGGCCAGCGTCGATGGCATGGTACCATAAAACTTCCCGCTTTTAAAAAAGAAACTGAAGGGATAATCCTTCTTGATCTGCTCGAGCGCTTCCGCCAGCGAACAGTTGCTAAAACGCCACCGACCTATTTTAGCGCTCACCACGTTGCGTTCTATCGTTGCCGGCATAAACTGTTCAATAAAGTCTTTTATGTCCAGTGAGTCGCTCTGATAGGCATCAATCTTTACTTTCTTCAGCAAAAACATATTGTCTTCACAATACAGTTCTGCCGGTATCTTATGAGTTCTAATCGTCCTGATATAACCCTGATAAACCGTTTCCAGTTCATTGTTATAACCAAGTTCCACTTTCACCTGGTCCCCTGCAGACAGCAGTTCATAAATCGGCTGATATTTATACCTCAGTTTCCTCGGCAGAGTAATCACACACACATCCGACAACTGATCAATCGTCGACGTAATACTAACAGAAGTCACAAACCTGAACTCCAGCGTTCGTTTGCTTCCTGTGATTGTAATATGTGCTGACAGCACGTACATTTTCTTAGTTTTCCTTTATGATTAATTCAATATCGCTATCCTGTATCAACTCCATGGTAAAGTACTGCAAGTTTGAATAACCCCCTGCCTGCTGAGGATAATCAATATTTTTTACGACAACCTTATTAATGTCAAACAAATTAAGATATCGACTAGAAACATCAAAGTTGGTTCCTCTCTTAAAAAGCTTATGAAAATTGTTTACCTGGTCATAAGGATAAGCCTGCGAAAACTCCTTATCATTTCCAATGTATCCGGTAATGCTTATCGCCAGATTTTCTATGGAAACACCTTCAATCACTCCCCCTCTCCCTGCTGCCATAGGTGTAACTACAATGTCATTTACAAAACCTACGGATGCTATGGCATTTAAAAGCGCTACTTCATCAGCCCCCACGCAGAAGTACATATCATTAACCACCTTCCTTCCAAACAAATTCACTCCCCCCAGGTTCAACGATATGTCCTCTTCCTCTACATTGTCTCCCTGCAAAAAATTACTATGTCCCTGTTGCATCTGTGGCATGATAACATATCCCTTATGCGTAGCGGCAGCTTGCAGGGCATTCAATGGGTTCTGTATGTTAAAGGTGTATTTCATGCTGTCAGGTAGTTTGCATCGTTTAGGGCCAGGTTAAGTGCCGTCTTCAGTTGCTTAATGTATGCATCCATATCCTCCGGAGAATTGTGGTTAATTGTTCCAATCTTCAAAGCAGCATCCATGTTGATGTAAATATTCTTCACCGATGCCTTCCCACTGACATCATTGATTCCTTTCTCCGGATGATTCGTATCACCCCCGCTTGAATTGCTATCTTTTCCACCACCACCGGTATTATAGCCAGTACCTATTTTTCCCATCCCCCCATATTTTGGTAGCCAGGAATAATTACCCATAAGATCATTAACGTTGAAAGGTTTATATTGACTCGGCAGAGCGTGCATATCAAACGGCGTACTGGTATTATTGGACCCATAAAATGACTCAAGATAACCTTTGAGATATTTCTCTTGAGGCGTAAGTTCTTTGAGAGCCATCATCATTTTATTGGTTTCATAATCTAAGCCGGTGTACGACTGCATTACAAATGCTTGTAG
>CAZNRQ010000147.1:0-7278 GCA_964574845.1 uncultured Bacteroidales bacterium | reverse complement strand
CCTTCTCTGCTGCCACATTAAAAGGTCATAGGCGATAGGTGTTGCATTTAAAATGGACGAATAAGTACCGATAACAACACCGAACATTAAGGCAAAAGCAAATCCTCGGATAACTTCACCTCCGAATAAGAACATCGAAAGTAATACGAGGAAAGTGATACCTGAAGTGTTCAGAGTTCTTCCTAAAGTGCTATTGATAGCGTCGTTCATATTGGTTTTCATATCGCGTTTTGGATACAGGTTCATGTACTCACGAATTCTGTCGAAGATAATCACAGAGTCCATGATAGAATAACCAATGATTGTTAGAATAGCCGCAATAAAATGCTGGTCGATATCAAGACTGAATGGTAATATACCATATAGCAATGAGAAAATGGAAATCGTTATAAAGGTATCATGTAAAAGGGATCCCACGGCACCGAGCCCCCATTGCCATCTCTTGAATCGAATAGCGATATAGATGAAAATGATCAAAAGTGAGAAGAATACAGCATAATAAGCTTTTACCAATAAACTGTAAGCGATGGTTGGCTCAACTTTCTGAGAACTTAAACGTCCCAATGCTTTTTTGTCTTCATGAGAAACGAAATCTTCCTTGGCAATTTTGTTTTTATAGAATTTAACTAATCCTTCATAAAGTTTTAGTTCTACTACAGAGTCTGCCTTGGTTGTTTTGTCGCTAAGCATGTAAGATGTGGTAATCTTGACCTGATCGTTTGGTCCGAATGTTTTTACCTCAGGTTTATTCCCTTCGAATACATTGGCTAAAGCCAAACGAATATCTTCTGTTTTAACATCCTGATCAAAACGAACGACATAGCTTCTTCCTCCTGTGAAATCAATACCATAACTCAGTCCTCTGGTTAAAAGAGAAGTAATACCAGCAATAACCAGAACAGCTGAAAGTATGTAATAATATTTTCTTACACCAATGAAGTTGATATTTACCTTGGTTAAGAAGCTCTTTGTATATTTGTTCCAAACATTGATATGGATGTTTTTGTCCATCATCCAAACAAATATCAAACGAGTAATAAATATTGAACAGAATAAAGAACTGATGATACCGATAATCAATGTAGTGGCAAAACCCTGAACAGGACCTGAACCAAATATATATAATACGATACCAGTTAAGAGAGTCGTGACATTACTATCAATAATAGAAGAATAAGCATGCTTATAACCATCATCTATTGCCAGTCGTATTCCCTTTCCGGTTCGGATCTCCTCTCGAATACGCTCGTAAATAATAACGTTTTTGTCGACGTCCATACCTATAGTAAGTACAATACCAGCAATACCAGGCAGGGTTAGAACCGCACCCAGAGATGCCAGAATACCAAAAACAAAAAACATGTTTGTAAACAAAGCAATATCGGCAACAACACCTGCTCTGTTGTAATAGAATGCCATATAAAGCAAAGTAACGATGAAGGCAATGATCATTGACCACAAACCAGCATTGATTGCTTCCTTTCCTAAAGTAGGACCTACTACAGCTTCTTCAACGATACGGGCAGGAGCCGGAAGTTTACCAGCTTTCAGAATATTGGCTAAATCTTTTGCTTCTTCAATGGTAAAGTTACCGGTGATAGATGAGTTGCCGTTTGGAATTTCATTTTGTACTGTTGGGAATGAATAAACATAATCGTCGAGTACGATAGCTATAGATTTACCAATGTTGTTGGCAGTAAGGTTTTTCCAAATTGAAGTTCCTTCGCTGTTCATGCTCATGGAAATTTCGTTACCCTGGTTTTGAGCAATATCCTGACGTGCGTCAGAAATAACACCACCGCCCATTGCAGCTGAACCGTCACGGGTAGCTTTCAGAGCGATCAACTGTAAAGTGGTTCCTTTTTCGCCGGTAGCTTTAACTGTCCATCTGAAACGAATTTCGCGTGGAAAAATCTGCTGAACCAAAGGATTGCGGAGCATGATACCTACTTTAGCTGTGTCGATTATCTGACAATATCCAACCACAGGTCCTTTATTAGGATAGTAACCGCCTTTTTCGTCCTGAACCAATGCAGGATTCAGATAGGCAAATAAAGGATGGTCTTTTGCGTATTCTTCGAATGATTGCTGATCCTTACCTTTACCTTTTGATGTATCGTTAGCTGCTTTTTCTTTTTTAAGAGGAGTAACAGAATCAGATTTGGTTTTGGCATCAGCTACAGCTGTTTCTTTAGTTTGCGCGGAATCACTAACAACCTTTACAGTATCTGTTGTAGTAATAATGGCTTTGAGTTTTTTATCAGCAGCTTCCATGAAACTATAAACTTCTTTATAGTCGAAAGTTTCCCAAAATTCGAGCTGAGCAGTTCCTTGTATAAGTTTTCTTACACGTTCGGGATCTTTGATACCCGGTAATTCAATTAAAATACGTCCGCTGGTTCCAAGCTTCTGAATGTTGGGCTGGGTAACTCCAAAACGGTCGATACGTGTACGAAGGATATTAAATGTACGGTCAACTGCATCATCAGTTTCTTTTTTGATTTGTACCAGTACTTCTTCGTCGGTGGTGTTAAAATTGATCTTGTCTTTCAGACCGATGATGAAGAAGGATGCCATTTTGGCATTTGACTTATTGTTAGCTTTGAAAGATTCACCAAAAAGTGTAACAAAATCCTTGTCGCTGGTTTCGTGCATTTTTTTAGCATCTTCCATTACTTTGTTGAACAGAGGATCTTTGGTGTTCTGAGCCATAGCCGCAATAATGTCGGGCACAGAAACTTCCATGGTAACGTTCATACCTCCTTTTAAGTCAAGACCGAGATTGATCTCTCTTTCCTGACATTCTTTAAAAGTATACTTACGTATCCATAAATTGTAAACCACTTCCTGCGACATAGAGTCCAGGTAATGAGTTTCTAAACTGGTTCTTATTGAGTCGTAGAAGTATCCTTCGTTCTGAACATTACCCTTGGCTAACTTCTTAACAATAGAATCAATATTTGCCTGAGTGGCATAGTTTTTAGCGTCTTTCTGGATCATTCGTGTACAAACTGTGAACGAAAGTTGAAAAATACACGCCAACGCAATTAGTATAGCTAAAAACCTGAAAGCTCCCTTATTCTGCATAATTCCTTAATTTTTTATTACTATTTTTTTTTGAGGGTGCAAATATAGAACTTCCTCAGTTAATAACCAAAGTTATAAGCAAACTTTATTCGTTATTTTTGGGATTTGACCTCATTTTAATGCAAAGTAAGCCGAATAAAATAGTATATTTGCTCAATAGACTTTTAATGTTTAACATGAAATTCAAAAAGATCTTTTTGCTGGGCATGACGATTTTCTTGTCATCTTATGCCCGATCACAGGCGGTGTTTGACTACGGTTTCGAAAAAAAATTTAATATCACAGTGACCGATAGCATGGGCTCTGTGCTGCAGAAACCATGGATAGGAGGGATGAACTCTATGCAGTTTTCGGAGATCGACCTGAACCTGGATGGGGTGATGGACCTTTTTGCTTTTGATAAAGCAACCAATCGTGTACTTACTTTCATCAATCAAGGCATTGCGGATAGTGTGAGTTATGTGTATGATTACAATTACGAAAAGTATTTCCCATCATTTTACGGATGGGCTCACTGCATTGATTATAACCAGGATCATAAGAACGATATCTTTGCTTATACTGCCATGGGCGGCATGATGGTTTACAAAAATATTTCGGATACAGTGCTTAAGTTTAAATTGGAATATCCCATTATCAATTCGGATATGGGCTCGGCCGTTTCCAATATTTTTGTCACCAGTGATGATTATCCGGCCATTTATGATATTGATCATGATGGTGACCTGGATCTACTGGCATTCTTCGGTTTGGGTACTTTTATTCAGATGCATAAAAACCTTTCGGAGGAGCTTTACGGTAACGCGGATACTTTAGTATATGAACTTACAAGGCAATGTTGGGGCGATATAGCCGAAAGTTCGACCAATAACCATGTTTCGCTTGACATCACCTGCCCCAACCGATGTGCTGAATTTTCACAGGAGAAAGCAACCCGCCATACAGGCTCGACTATGCTGGCAGGCAATTTTAACGGTGATTCGCTTACTGACCTTATTTTGGGGGATGTGGATTATTTCAATCTGGCCCTACTGACCAATGGGGGCACCGTGGATACTGCACATATCGTGGCTTCAGATACTTTATTCCCTTCAAACTCTGTTCCGGTAAACTTCAATTCATTTCCGGTGGTGAATCTGGTGGATGTGAATAACGATGGATTGCCCGACCTGCTGGCCTCGCCTTTCACTTCCAACATAAGCATTCCCGAAAACCTGAACAGTGTTTGGTATTATAAGAATACAGGCGACAGCCTGACGCCTCAGTTTACTTATGTGCGGCCCGATTTCCTGCAAAGGGATATGATCGACTTTGGGAGCGGGGCCTATCCGGTGATTTATGATGTGAATGGCGACGGCCTACCCGATTTGATGATTGGCAATTATGGCTATCTCGATTCGTCGTACTATCAGTTTGGATACCTGAAATCGAAGATACGATCACAGATTGCTGTGTTGCTTAACACCGGCACTCTCACTAATCCTTCGTTTCATCTGGCTACAAGAGATTTTGCTCATTTGTCGGCACTGAAGTTGACGGGTTTGACTCCTACTTTTGCTGATTTGGATGGAGATGGCGACATAGATATGATATGCGGGCAGGCCGATGGCACTCTGATCTATTTCGAGAATATTGCCGGTCCTCCGGGTAATCCCCCTGTGTACAATGCACCTGTGTTTAATTATAAAGGTATTGATGTGGGCGATTTCAGCGCTCCTCAGCTTTTCGATCTGAACGGAGATAACCTCTTTGATTTGGCTATT
The DNA here is from genome assembly GCA_964574845.1 of uncultured Bacteroidales bacterium. GTDB lineage: Bacteria > Bacteroidota > Bacteroidia > Bacteroidales > CAIWKO01 > CAIWKO01. Next base: position 2,428 of record CAZNRQ010000147.1, on the reverse strand, counting down.
GGCAAAAAGAACGGTTTCATTTCTTATTATCAGAATACTGGTACGGCTACCAACCCTGCATTTACTAAAATCACCGATAGCCTGGGGAAGGTTTGTGTGGTGGATGCTTCGATTTCGTATACCGGTTTCAGTACGCCTTGTTTTTTTAAAGATTCTGGAGTTGTAAAGTTGTTTGCTGGTTCGGAAAATGGCAATATTTATTATTATAAGGATATTGCGGGGCACCTGACCGGCAAGTTTACCGCTGTGGATTCGTTGCTGGCATTTACTGATCAGGATTCGGCTACCTTTTTGATAAAAGAAGGTATGCAAAGCAGTGTGGCCGCTGCCGACTTGAACAGCGATGGTTATATGGATATGGTGGTTGGTAATTTTGCCGGCGGCTTAGCCTGGTATCAGGGCCGAAAACCTAATGGATATGTGGGTATTGACGAAACGCAGGCTGATGAGCAAGTGAACTTCAGTATTTATCCGAACCCTGCATCGGACAAACTTCACATTATGGTTGGAGATATAGGCCCGATGCATCTGAAGGTTGAGATTTTTGACCTGATTGGGAAAAAGATCGCGCAGAAGGAATTCTATAATACTTTGGATGCCCTTATCGACCTGTCCGCCCTTCAACAAGGCTTTTATTTGTGTAACCTTCTGAAATACGACAAACAGGGGAGATGCCTGCCGTTGGGAACGAGAAAGTTTGTTGTGGTGAGGTAGGGAAGTTTGGAGTTAAGAGCTATTACACAGAGTTACGCAGAGAATCACAGAGATACACAGAGGAAATGTGGACCTGCCTGACATGATGGGAAGAGATTCAAAATGAAATCCTGTCCTTGTCTTCCTCAATCAACTAATCACTGAAATCAAAAATTTGAAATCTAAAATTCTAGAAATTCGGTTTCAAAGAGTATTTCTTGTAGAAACTATCGATGTAATTTACGGCTTCCTCGGCGGTGTCGACCAGTTCGAACATGTCCATGTCGCTTGCATTGATATTTTTCTCGGCCACCAGTTTCGCTTTCATCCAGTCAATGAGGCCCTGCCAGTAGTCTTTTACAACCAACACTACAGGGAAATTGACTATTTTCCGGGTCTGAATCAGGGTAACGGCTTCGAATAATTCATCTAAAGTGCCAAACCCCCCGGGCATTACTATGAATCCCTGTGAATATTTGGTGAACATGACCTTGCGCACGTAGAAATAATCGAAGGAGAGATATTTATCGGGGTCGATGAAAACATTGGGCGATTGCTCGAAAGGCAGCTCGATGTTCAGTCCTACCGATTTTCCGCCGGCAAAGTGAGCGCCTTTGTTGGCAGCTTCCATGATGCCGGGGCCACCGCCCGAGATAACACCGAAACCCTGTTTGGCCAGCTTGTAAGCTACTTCTTCGGCCAGATGGTAGTATTTGTGTGAGGAAGCGGTTCGGGCCGAGCCGAAAATGGTGACGCAGGGACCTATTTTGGCCAATTTCTCGAAACCGTCGACAAATTCGGCCATGATTTTGAATATCTGCCACGAATCGTTGATCTTGATCTCGTGCCAATCTTTAGGGTTGATGGCTTCTTTCAGGCGTTCTTCTTCTTTTTCGTCGAGGGTATGCATGGTGTGTTGTTTTTTTTGCAAAGATAGTAAAGAAGTCAGAAGTCAGATTTTTGATTTTAGATTTAAGATTTTAGATTTTAGAATTGGGGCGACCACTGGCGGCTTTTTTTGTGCTTCGGCAGCCGAAATCTGCTTTTTTGCACTTTTTATTTCTTAACTGCCAAAGCCAAATAGCAATCTTGAACACTTAAGATTGCTTTTTAAGCACTCAAGATTGCATCTTAAGCACTCAGGATTGAATCTTAAACACTCAAGATTGAATCTTGAGCACTCAAGATGGGTTAACCCCATTTCAACATAGGGTAATACCCCCTAAAAATGGGCTTTTTGACCCACCCAAAGCAATCTTGAACACTTAAGATTGTTTCTTAAACACTCAAGATTGAATCTTAAGCACTCAAGATTGCAATGTAATGAAATTAAAAAGCTTATTATTAGCGAATTGAAAATTATTCTTTATTCTTTTAGGTATCGGAACGAAAAAAAATAAAAATTTTTACAAATTTGTTTGGATTTGTACGGTATAACAATGGAGTACTTGAGACACTCAAGGCACTTTAACCCCTTTCCTCCAGCACCTCCTTAAGATAGTTCGCCGTATAGCTTACTTTATTTTTTATGATCTCTTCCGGGGTTCCGGTGCAGATGATTTCGCCGCCGCGGTGGCCGCTTTCGGGGCCAATGTCGATGATGTGGTCGGCTACTTTGATCACGTCCATGTTGTGTTCGATTACGATGACCGTATTGCCTTTGTCCACCAGTTTGTTCAGCACCCGCAGCAGTACATTGATATCCTCGAAATGCAATCCTGTGGTAGGTTCATCC
>CAZNRQ010000146.1:0-7373 GCA_964574845.1 uncultured Bacteroidales bacterium | reverse complement strand
CGGTACGTATTATTACATATTGGAAGCCGAAGGTTTCGATGCGGTGAAATACAACCTAAACGGGACGATTACTTTGATCAGGTAGGGGAGAAGACGGATGTCCGAAGACCGAAGACAAGAAGTCATTCATGGTCATTAGTGGTCATTTGCTTCGCGTCATTCGTTGTCATTTGTTGTCATTGATGGTCATTCATTGTCATTATTTGAACATTGAACATTGTTTGTTGAAAATTGAACGTTATCAATCAGCAAATTTACCCGCAAATATGTTTCCGGATAAAATTTAGTATAGACGTGTTCCGCTCGTGCGAAACTAGTCTATACAACAGTATAGACAGGTTACTCCCGTGCGAAACTACCCTATACAGTATTACAGACGCATTCTTGCCGTGCGAAACTAGTCTATACAACAGTACAAACGCATTCCGCCCGTGCGAAACTATCCTATACAGCATTATAGACGTGTTCCGCTCGTGCGAAACTATTCTATACAACTGCACAGACGCATTCCGCTCGTGCGAAACTAGTCTATACAGTATTAAAGATAGGTTCCGCCCAACAGAAACCTTTCTATACAATATTAATGAGTCGTTTCGGTTCTTAAATTATTGTCAAAACAAAATAAAAGGTATTTTCCCGTATTTAGTAATACGAATAATTGCAATTAGAGCAAAAATAAATTTCGAATAAGCCAGAAAAACAAAATAATTTTTTTGTCAAATAAATTTTTTTATTAAAAAAATTGTATTTTTGAACTAAAAAATAATTTAATAAAGTTAGTAGTATCGTAAACCAAATTTAAACCTTAACCAAATGGAGACAATCGATTGGCAGGGAAGCCATAATCACTTGAGAGCAGCCATGGAAGAAAGTGTTGAAAATGCAGAGAATATTGCTACATTTACACGAAATGCGCTGCATCCATACCAGAGCAATCCCGACCCTGGGTATGGCATTCTGTTTACCGAAACAGATGAAAAATTGAATAAATTAAACCTCAATCTGGGCTACAAAGGAGGCTCGGAAACTACCCGCATCGGCAGTACCAAATTTATGGAACTGGCTTACGCAGATATGAGCGATAAACTCGTTCATTTCGACGACCTGACAAGACCGGTTTTTGGAAAAAAAACCCAGGAATATGCTAATATCTGGGGTCCAAACCGCAATCGTTTCTACCACGGATCATACAAGCAGCGCGAAGATGCCTTATTCGCCATGGCCGGAGTAATGGGCCACTATCCTGATCTGGATGATTTAAAAGCCGAAGTATTGGCTTATGCTAACGAACTGAAAAGTAAACGCGAATCGCAGCAGGAACTTATCAGTGGTACAAAAATCTATAGTGCAGAAGTTTTTAATTGGATTGAAGTACTGATACAGCAAATGTCGCGCAACCTGGGCTGGCTCAACTTTAAATATGCCCTGCAACCCGATGCACAGGCCAAAGTAAATGCTTTTTTCGATCTGTCGCGCATTATGAATCATTCTCACAATAAGATTTACCCTTGCCATGTGCCTATAAACGGAAGTGTAAAAGTATGTCGTCGTGCCTTCAAAATAACCGACAAGGTCAAGATTACTATCGATGGTTCGGAAGATGTATTTCTGTTTTGTGTTCCCAACAGCGATTGGTCATTAGATCCCACCAAAGGATATCGCGCAGTTTCAGGAACTATAATTGAAAAACTGGCCAAAGATATTTTTCCCGACTTAACTTACAAACAAGTGATGGGCCTAAACTCAAGCACCACCAAGCCCACGCATTTCGAATTTGAAATAATAGAAGAATAAAATTTACTAAAAGCGGCTCAGATGGAAGTTTGAGCCGTTTTTTTTTTAGGAAGTGGAGATTGGAGATTACTAGAAAAAACTGATAATACATAAAACCTTAAACATGAAAAAACTATTTGTATTTTTAACTTTCATTGCCTTTTCTTACTTGAATTCAAATGCCCAATGGTCACAAGTAACAGGAACCACAGGATACTTAATTAATAATATGGTTGCGAGGGGCGATACCATTTTTGTTGGTACTATTATGAATTCTGGAACTGGTATTGGTAACGGTGTGAATTTAATTTCATTCAACGGATTTAATTGGGATTCGTCACCCATCGGCCTAACAAGTTATACAATTACTGCTTTAGCAAGTGATGATAATCAGATTTTTGCATCGCGGTACACTTATTATGTTTCCCCGGGTAGTTATCAGGGGATTTACAGATCTGCAAATAATGGTGGTAATTGGACAGCAGTAAATTATGGGTTACCTATGAATGGTAATAATGATTATCCTGATGTGCATGCATTAGCAATAAAAGGTAATAATATTTATGCAGGTACATCAATTGGTAAATTATATTGGTCGCCAAATAACGGTAATAACTGGGCACTATCAGGAACAGGTTTAAGTACCAATAGTATCAGCGGAATAATCACCTCGAATGACAGTATTTTTATTTGTAATGACGATGGAGTTTATTATTCAACAAATAATGGGTCGACATGTACTAAATTTACAAATGGGTGTCCAAATACAACATTCTTTTCTATAGTTAAGAAAGGTCCAACAATATTTGCTGGAACTACTGTCGGAGTGTACTATTTACCTAATAGCAGCGGAAGTTGGATAGCAGCTAATAATGGCCTTAATGTAACTATAAAAGCATTAGCTACTTGGGGAAATTATATATTCGTAGGTACTCAGGGAAATGGGGTGTTTTTATCCTATAATAATGGCGCTAATTGGTATGGCTGGAGCTATGGACTACCTTCCAATTCAATTATTTCATCACTTGCTGTGACTTCTAATTATATTTTTGCAGGAACATCAACAAATGGTGTTTGGGTTTGTCCCTTAGCACAAATTACTGGAATAAAAGAAGAAATGATTTTTACAATGAGTGTTTATCCCAACCCAGCCACAACCACCCTCAACGTTTACGGCCTCTCTGCTTCCGCCACAGCCGAAGTCTTTAATATGAACGGGAAAATACTGCTTATAAAACAACTCAATATCCCCCAACTCGATATCACCTCACTGGCTAAAGGCCTCTATTTTCTAAAACTAACCACCCCCGAAGGCAGTGTGGTGAGGAAGTTTGTGAAAGAATAACGATAATTTGAAAATGATTTTATGATAAAACAAAAAGGCTTGCCGCAAGGCAGGCCTTTTGCTTTCCCCCCCCAATCTAAAATCTAAAATCTCAAATCAAAAATCTGATTTTGGACTTCCATCCTCCTTACTCTATTCTTTTATATTTCCCAATCGCTTCGGCCCGCGTGCAAGCATTAAAATGCCACCATTCGGTTTGAATGTTTAAGAAACCCGCCCTATACATCACCTCGCGCAGCAGGCGGCGGTTGTCGACCTGTTGTTGACTTAACAAACCCATCCTCAGAAATTCGGCTTCCATCACAGGATAAGCAATAGGACTGAGGGTGTCGAAAGTACATCCCATGTCCAACTCCTTTTTATTTCCATCTATGATGCTCAGATCGACGGCCGCCCCGAAGTTGTGCAAAGAACCGTTTTTAGGATTAGCAACAAACTTTGTTTTCTCTGCAACGGGCATCACCACCGCATCCCAAATCTGCTGCTGATAGCTTACGGGGCGCGCGGCATCGTATATCAGCAGGGAATAGGAGGGGTATTTTTCTTTCAGATAAGATTGAGCACGGGCGAGTTTCATCGCCACATCCTGTTGTAGGTAAGCTTTTCGCAGATCTTTATAAATAATTGTTTTCAGAAAATTGTCGGTTGAGGCATATTTCAGGTCGACGCTGATGCTGCTGTCTATGGACCTCACATCCACCATACCCGCCGCAAGCATTTCCCGCTCCACGGGAGATAGGCCCTGACGAAAACCGGAATCCATGGAAGCTGCGGATTGAAAGCTTCGGAGGTAAAAAATTTTATCATAGGAATGTTCGCAGGAAGCAAATATTATTGTGAAAATAAGAAGGATCAGTCCTGAATTTTTTTTGCCCGGCCTGCTATTTATAAGGAAAGTGCAAGATTTATATTTCACTCTTATCAATCCCGGCTTGTTTCAGTATGGAGAGGAAGGTTCCTTTCGGCATATCTTTTCCGTGCACAGGAACAATTACAGTTTTGTTTAAATCAGAATTATAAAATAATTGATGGCTTCCTTTGGCACGTTTAAATTCGTAGCCATGCAATAGTAAAATTCGGATCAGGTTTTTTGCTGAGTAGTTCAAGCGGTAGCAATATTTATTGAATATTCTATTGTATCGCTGTCGTCAGGAACAATTTCATTCCTTGCGTGCAATTCATCAATATAAAGTTCAATTGCCTCTTTAGCCATACTAATGGCTTCTTCAATATTGTCTCCATAAGTAACACAACCTGGAAGCGCAGGTACGTTGACTGTATAGCGGCCATCGTCTTCTTTGTGTAGTAAAAGTTTATACGAAAGTTGCATAGAAACAGGTTTTGCGTTGATATAACAAAGATAATAAAAACAGATGAAATGATGTCAATTAACTGGGACAATTTAAAACCATATTAATGTATCAATTCAAAAATACGAAACTTAGCCACGTTTGAATTTTTTAAAACTTGCTAATTGGATTTTATTTGTGTTTTGTAAGTTGTATTTTGATGGTTGATATTTCCTTTCATGGCAAACTAACCATTACCTGCTGCTTCTGTCTTATTTCGGTGGCGGCAGTATGTTTGCCTTAATGGTCAGTATGTTTTTGTTTCGGGCCGTGTTCGAATAAACCGTGATGGTTTCTTTCTTAACGCCAAAATCTTCCGTGGTATTCAGGTTGATGGTCAATATTCCTGTTTGACCCGGCATCAGAGGGTCGCGCGACCAGTCGACTGCCGTGCAACCGCACGAAGTTTCCACACCCGTAAGCATCAAAGCGTCGTTGCCGGTATTTTTATAATGGAAGGCGCAGCTGGCCTTATCGCCAAATTTAAGGGTTTTGAAATCGTAAATGCTATCCGTAAAGGCGATCTGTGGCAGTAGAGGAGTTTTATCGGTTGCTTTGGCCTCCGATTCGTATAGAATGATCTGTATCTTGCGTTCGAAGGCGGCAGCGCGGCTATAGATAGAGTTGCGCTTGTCGTTGGGATTGTCGCTCACCAGCGGACTGGCGGTCGATTTGCCCAGGGGTTCTTCGGTGATGACGAGTTTGGCGCCATTCGTGGCGGTACCGTTCAGGTATTCTGTGAAGATGCCTTCGTAATACTGTTTGATAAAATTGACGATAGAGGCTATGCGTCGTTTCGAAAGGTTGAGATTATAATCCGTGGTATTCAGCGGGCTGCAATAGCCTTTAATTTTGATCTTAACGGTATGTCCCCTCGAAAGATCGGTAAGCAGCAGATTGGTAAAAATCTTCAGGTTAGCAAAACCTTTGGCCACATAATTCTCGAAAAAATCGTCAATTTCCCTCACGGCAGCCTGCTTGTTTTTTCCCGAAAGGCCTTTGGCATATTCCGTTTCGTAGGTTTCCTTCATGGCATAATAATCGTTCAGCAGGGTCTGATAATTCTTTTTGGTGGTGGTTGCAGTGCTGGCAGGATCAGGTTCGTCGTTATGAAAATAGAGCGTAATGGGCAGCATCAGGTTGATGTTCTTTTCGATATTAGCCGTGTCTTTGGGCTGCACCAGTTGCACAACAGTCTTTTTCGAAACCGTATCTTGCCACTCGTACGAATAGATATCGTTGCAGCAGGTCTCACTTTTGATGAAGAGCGAGCCCGGACGGTTGGAGGTGAAAAATCCGTCGTTGTCCACTTCGTTAATGGTAAAATATAGATCGTTGCTGCTGGAGTTTATCGGATAGCCTATGTTAACGGGCTGTGTCCATATGTTCAGTTCGCCATGCGAATAGAAAATATCGTAACCGCCCAGACCTTTGTGCCAGTCGGAGCTGAAATAAAGGGTTTTGGTAGGTTGATGATAGAAGGGGGTGATATCGTCGCCGGGGGTATTGATGATGCTCCCCAGATTCACCGGGTCCTGAAATTTATCGCCTTTCAATATGCTGTACCAAATGTCCATTTTCCCGAATCCGCCGGGTCTGTCCGATACAAAGAAAAGCATACTCCTTTCATCTGTTTCGAGCAAATAGGGCTGGGTGGTTGTATATCCGGGCATGTTGATATTGTCGGGCAGGCGGACGGCTTTTTGCCATCTGCCGCCTTTATCCTCCGAAACATAAATAGCTGATTGCAGGCTGTGGTTATCTTCCGATTTCGAACGGGAGAAAAAAGCCCTGGTCATATCTTTATTGAAGGCAATATTGGCGTTATGCGATTCTTTATCGTCAATCCTGACGTCCAACTCACGAGTTTTCGACCATCCTGTCACCGTAGATTTGGCGATGTAAACTTTAGAAATGTAAGCATTGGGGATGTAAGTGTCGAAATCTCCCATGGTAATGGGTCGCATAGCCGAAAACACCAGGGCTGTATCGCTCAGTTGCCTTGCGTTGAATTCGGTGTAAGGGGTATTGATCTTTCCTTCCACCAGGTGTTCTATCAGCACATTCTTTTTGTTGGCTATCAGATCGGGGGCTTCTTTGCAGGCGTCTATCTCCACACGCGATTTGCGGGTGTAATAATCATTCACATTTTGGCTGTTGTCGGTATAATATTTTCTGAAATCGTTCAGTGCAGCAGCATATTCTTCTATAGATTTTTCCATCATTGCCAGCCAAAACCTCGCCAGGGGCAGGTTCTTTCGGGTGTCGCTTTTCATCACATATTTATACCAGCGCTTGGCCGAATAATAATTGTTGAACATACGGAACGATTCGGCACATTGGTATGCCACTTTCAGATCCGACGAGTCGTACCACATGGCGTTGTTATAATATAAGGAAGCACTATAAAAATCGCCCTCCTTAAAAGCTTCGTCGGCAATGGCTACACTCTCAAGATAGTTCTGGGCATGCGTCTCCTTCATCGCGAAAGCAAAAATCACCAGTGTGGTCAGCAGATATATTAGTTTGGTTCTCATCATACATTAAAAAATAGGGCAGGGGATCTCTTTGGCACGTTTGTTTTTGTTGCGGTCGAAGGTGTAGTTTATCGAAAACTCCAATCCTCCCCTAACGTGGCTTGCAACACTTAGCTTCGAAAGATTGATGTCATAGCTCAGCCCGAAATTTATATTTTTATATTCGAAACCTGTCATAGCCACCAGTGCATCGGCATAACGGTAGAAGATTCCGAAATTTAGCGAAGTCTCGTCCATATAGTAGGTACTGCGGTTATATTTCAGCAGGGTCCCGAAAATCATTTCGAAGTAGGGGCCTTGTGATGCTGCCATGAGCGATGGCACCACATCCAGGTCGTTCGATACCGGTATCTTGGCACTTCCGTGAAT
>CAZNRQ010000145.1:0-7389 GCA_964574845.1 uncultured Bacteroidales bacterium | reverse complement strand
GCCAGTTAAAAGGAGCGCTTGCCTTGAGATATTGCAATAAGTCTTTAATGTGCAGGATTCCTTCAATATGGTCAAAAGATTCTTTATAAACCGGCAATCTCGAAAAACCTGCCTCTTTAATTATCTCAATCAATTCCACGAACCCTGTATTATGATCCACCGCAATGATATCAATACGGGGTTTCATAACATCCGACACTTCTATGTCGCCGAATTTTACAATCCGTTTCAATAACTTTTTTTCGTGTACATGAGTATTCTCATTGGTAGTAATTTCAATGGCTTTCGAAAGATCAGCAAAGGAAAGATCATGTTTTTTTCTGGCAATTCTTTTTTCGATCAATCTGGTCGAACTCACCATGATGATACTGAGCGGATGAAACATTTTCATCATAAACAGCATGGGGCCGGCCATAACAGAGGCAACCTGCAAGGGATATTTATTGGCATAAATTTTCGGGAGCATCTCGCCAAAAAGAAGAATCAATGAGGTTACCACCACAAATTCGACAAATAAACTGAGCAGGTAATTGCTTTCCATGTCGAACAGGTGAATGGTCACATAGGTGGAGATGATTACTACTGAGATATTCACCAGATTCATCACTATCAGGATGGTTGCCAACAACCTTTGAGGCTGATTGATCAGCTTACTTATTTTGTCAAGATTATACTTCTTTTTGTTTTTGCTATCCTCCAGTTGTTTGGAATCCAAAGTAAAATAGGCCATTTCCGAACCTGATATCAGAGCCGAACATGCCAATAAGACTATAATAGCAATTAATCCCATCACCAAACCTGAAGAGATAGGTTTTATTATACTTAAAACAAAGGAGATTGTAAGAAGGTGCAATAAATCCATTATGGATTTTTCAGATTAATTACTTTAGAAGGGAAGATCGTCATCAACCACAGGAGCGTCGGGCGCAACAATGTTATCAGGTGTTTCCGACTTCATAGGTACTGAAGGATCTCCGTCTTTTTTCCCACCCAGCATGGTCATATTGTCGCCTTCAATTTCTGTGATGTACCTCGTTTGACCATCTTTTTCGTAGGTCCTGGTTTTTATTTTGCCCTCAATATAAACCAACTGACCTTTTCTAAGATATTTTTCAGCCACTTCAGCTAGCCCTCGCCACAAAACAATATTATGCCACTCCGTCACATCCGTCTTCTGACCATCTTTGTTTCTTGTAGTTTCAGTTGTTGCCAAAGAAAATTTTGCCACTTTGTTGGGCTTGTTTGGATCGAAGGAATTTTCGAAGGTTCTTACTTCGGGGTCTTTTCCTAAATGACCTACCAGAATAACTTTATTAATACCAGCCATAATAATTGCGTTTTAATTTCAACAAATATAAGAAATAATTTAGACAGATTAGTAAGCTTTAGCAAAAATTACTTTCTGAGTTGATGGCTTGCCTGAATAAATGCATTTACCGTTTTCCAGAGTATTGTTTAAAGGTATACAACGTATGGTTGCCTTGGTTTCGTCTTTAATTTTCTGCTCGGTTTCAGGGGTGCCATCCCAGTGTGCAAATACGAAACCACCTTTATTTTCAATGATATTTTTGAATTCATCCCAGGTGTTGGCATAAAAGGTATTATCGGCTGTAAAAGTTTTGGCCTTTTGAAAAAGATTTTCCTGAATATGTTCCAGCAAGTGTTCTATTTTGCTTACGATATCGGTAAATTGATAAGTGGATTTTTCTAAAGTATCGCGACGGGCTACCTCGATAGTATTGTTCTCAATATCTCTTTGTCCGATAGCCAACCTTACAGGAACGCCTTTGAATTCGTATTCTGAGAATTTCCAACCTGGGGTTACTGTATCTCTCTCGTCAAATTTTACCGAAATGCCTTTGGCTTCCAATTCCTTTTTCACTGGCATTATTTTTTCCTTAATAATAGCAAGTTGTTCAGGGGTTTTAAAGATAGGAACAATAGCAACCTGTATAGGCGCCAGTTTCGGTGGAAGAACCAATCCATTGTTGTCCGAATGTGTCATAACCAAAGCGCCCATCAATCGGGTCGACACACCCCAGGAGGTGGCCCAAACATATTCCAGTTTGTTTTCTTTGGTCAGGTATTTTACATCAAAAGCTTTAGCGAAATTTTGTCCCAGGAAATGAGAAGTTCCTGCCTGCAATGCTTTACCATCCTGCATCAGTGCTTCAATACAATAAGTTTCAATGGCGCCTGCAAACCTTTCGTTAGGAGATTTGGTTCCTTTAGTTACAGGCATAGCCATAAAATTCTCTGCAAAATCGGCATACACATTCAACATTTTTTCGGCTTCTTCCAGAGCTTCAGCTTCGGTAGCATGGGCTGTATGGCCTTCCTGCCATAAAAATTCAGTGGTACGCAGAAACAAACGTGTACGCATTTCCCATCTCACTACATTAGCCCACTGATTGGCAAGAATAGGCAGATCACGGTACGATTTGATCCAGTTGCGGTAAGCATCCCAAATAATGGTTTCTGAAGTAGGTCTTATGATTAGTTCTTCATCGAGTTTCGAATCTTCGTCAACTACCACACCTTTGCCATTGGGGTCATTTTTTAAGCGATAATGGGTTACCACCGCACATTCTTTGGCGAATCCTTCCACATGGCTGGCTTCTTTGCTGAAAAACGATTTTGGAATGAAAATTGGAAAGTACATGTTGTAATGACCTGTTTCTTTAAACATTTTGTCCAACGCTGCTTGCACTTTTTCCCAAATGGCATAGCCGTAAGGCTTGATAATCATGCAACCACGTACGGCAGAATTCTCAGCCAGGTCAGCTTTTAACACCAAATCGTTGTACCATTGAGAATAATTTTCTTCCTTTGTAATAAAATCTTTAGCCATAATGCAAAGTGGTATAAAATTTGTAATAAATTTGATAATTGATGCAAAACTAATAAAAAAAAAGAGTTTATAACATAATAAAATGGAGGCTACACCATGAAAACATTATTTAAAACCTTGTTTCTGATTGCAATAACAACCGCCATGGTTTCTTGCAAGTCAACCAATCAAACTTCAAGATCTTTTGAGGACGACGTCTATGTAAAAAAAGGAGGTCCGGTTCAGACCACCGTTGATGAGTATAACCGCTCAAACAGGCCGGTTGAACCTTCGAAAAATTACACAGAAACAGGTAATAGTTCCAATCAGGATCAGGTAAATAATTATTCGACTCCGGATAACAGGTCGACTGAATCGAATTACGATGGTAACGGCAATTCCAATAACAGCCCTAATTATTCGGATACCTCTGTTTATTATGACCAGAATGGAAATGGCAATACCTACATAACCAATAATTATTACGATGATTATTATGATTATGAGTATTCTTCACGCATCAAAAGGTTTAATGATTATGACCTGGGTTATGGCTATTATGACGACTATTACACCAATAGTTATTGGTACAATTACGATCCTTACTTTTATGGTGTAAGCATCTACACCGCTTACAACTGGTGGTGGCCTTCTTATTACTATCGTCCTTGGTGGGGATATAGCTCATGTTGGAGCTGTGGCTGGGGCTATGGAAACTACTGGGGTGGTGGATATGGTTACGGTTATGGCTTCGGAAATAATTATTGGGCCGGCTACAATAACGGATACTGGAATGGTTATAATGATGGCTACTATGATGGCTATTGGAATGGATATTATGATGGCGGAGGATATGGATATAATCCTGATTATTACTTCAACAGTTATGACAACAATTCATACTATTACGGACACAGAGACAATACCATGGGATCAACTTCTACTGGTGTAAGTAATAATGATAATACTTTCGGTGGAAAATATATCCAGGCTCACGTAAACGATAGTAAACCATCTGGAAATACCGGAACGTTTATTAATCCTAATCTTGTATCGAGCATGAATGGAAATCTGAACAAGCCTGTCAATAATCTTTCGAGTAGTAAAGGAACTATGCAGGACGGAATTGGCAAAACCAACATTGTAAAGGGTGATGTACTAAATAATAACTCTACTTACAACACCAAGCCTAATGTAGATAATAATGTTGAAACCAAACCTAATGTTTCTAATAACAACATCAATAATTATACGAAACCTAATGTTGGCAACAATATGGAATCTAAACCCAATGTTACTAATAACAACATCAATAATTATACGAAACCAAGTGTGAACTCGAACAATAACAACATTAATAATTACACAAAACCCAATGTTGGCAATAATATCGAGACTAAACCTAATGTAAATTCGAATATTAATAACTATACCAAGCCTAACGTTAATAACAATTCGAATTACAATAATCAAAAGAACAATCCTAATGTGATTCAGAATAATAACAGCTATAACAAGCCCAATCAGAATCAAAATCAGAACAACTATAGCAAACCTAATAATAATGTGAACAACGGTAGCTATAACAAGCCTAATGTAAACCAGAATCAGAATCCGGTTCAGAATAATAATAACAACATTCAACGAACCAATCCTAACAACAACAGCAATACTAAACCTTATACCAATCCTAACTATAACAACCAGACCAAACCTCAGCAGCAATATACGAATCCGAAAACGTATCCAACGCCGGGAAGTAATCAGCAAAAAGCTAATCCCAATATGAACAACAACAATTCATATAACAAGCCTACTTATCAAACTCCACAGAACTCTGGTAATAACTCTGGTTATTCTACTCCTTCGAACAATTCGGGGAATCATAACACCTATTCTACCCCTTCGAATAACTCGGGTAACCATAGTACCTATTCTACTCCATCAAATAACAATAGCTATTCTACTCCTTCGAACAACTCGGGAAGCAGAAGCAATTATTCTACTCCATCGAATAACTCTGGAAGCCACAGCAACAGTACTCCCAGCAATTCCGGTAGTTTTAATGGCGGATCGAGATCTTCAGGTTCTTCAAATTCGGGAAGCTCAGGAACAATCAGATCGGGAAAGAGATAATTGAACTTTTAAAAGCAATTGCAATGAAAAAGTATTTTTTAATAACCGTCTTAATTTGTGCCGGAGCTGTTTACCAACTGTCGGCACAAAACGAAAACGATGCCTTGCGTTATTCGCAGGTTTATTATAGCGGAACCGCCCGCGCCACAGCTATGGGAGGTTCATTCGGAGCATTGGGTGGGGATTTCTCTTCCTTAAGCATCAATCCGGCAGGGATAGGTATCTATCAAAAAAGCGAGTTGTCAGTTACACCTTCGCTGTATTTTACTGTCTTGAAATCGACATTCAATAACACAAATACCGACGATAGGAAGTATAATTTCAATCTCGGCAATTTCGGCGCTGTATTTGTTGTGAAACCTAAAAAAGAATCTTCGTGTAAGGCCATACAATTCGGTATAGGATTCAATCGCCTAAACAACTACAATTATAATTCTTACATGGAAGGCGGAAATCCTCAGTCATCATTTTTTGATGATATGCAGGCCAATGCCCAGGGCAATGAGCCTCAGAATCTGGGTGCATTCGACACCAAACTGGCTTTCGATACTTATATGATTGACACTTCGGGCAGCCTGACAAATTATATTTCGGCAATTCCACGGGCAGGCACTTTGCAACAAAAAAGCATGGATGTTTCAGGCTCGAACAACGAATTGGTGATCACCATCGGTGGCAACTGGAACGACAAACTCTATGTGGGCGGTACTTTCGGATTCCCTTATCTGCGCTATTTCGAAAATTCTACTTACGAAGAAACCGATCAGGCCGATACCATTCCCAATTTCAAACATGTTACTTACAACCAATATCTGGAAACCCACGGAAGCGGATTCAATTTTAAATTGGGATTTATTTACCGCATTACGGATTGGGTGCGTGTGGGTGCTGCTGTTCATACTCCTACATTTTATTCGATGAAGGATAAATGGAGCAGCGATATGAAATCGCAATTCGACGATGGCTCGATTTATTCTGCAAAATCGCCCGAAGGCAATTTCGACTATTCTCTCAATACACCTTTTAAGGCTAACGCCAGTCTTGCTTTTGTGATTGGCAAAGTGGCCCTCATCACCGGCGAATACGAATTTGTGGATTACAAAGGAGCACGCCTGAAATCGGCAACCTATCGTTTTAACTCCGAAAACCAGGCTATCGACAATAAGTTTGCTTTTCAATCGAACGTAAGGGCCGGTTTCGAGATAAAGATCAAACAATTTGCCCTGCGCGGAGGTTACACTTTCAGCACCAATCCTTATGTTGACAAACAATTTGGCGGCAACCGCCAGGCTTTCAACGGGGGCGTAGGTGTGAAATTCGATAGATTCTTCCTCGATGCTTCTTATTCGTACATAATGTCGAAGGAAAAATATTACCTCTACCCATCAGTTACTTACCCGGTTGATAACAGTCTGACCGCACATAGTGCCCTGATTACTTTCGGGGTGAAGTTCTAAAAATACTTTTTTTAATGATTGAACTAAGGCCGGCCTCAAAAGGGTCGGCTTTTTTTATGCTGAGGCTTTACTCCTAATATTTTTCTTACTGAAATCCCCAACCGCGCAGAACCGATTTGTATGTTTGAGGATAATTGCCCTTCAGAACATGGATCAGGGCGTTCAGGGCGAGCCGGATCTCGCCTCTTAAAATGTTTTTCTGACCCACTTTCGACGAAACGGCTCCGTCGATACTGTTAGCTGTGGAGGTCAGGGTTTCGTAGGTCGATTTAATATCGGTCCAGTAGGCCAGCCCCAGATCATAATTCTGAAAACCATGAACGCTGATAGCATTGACTAAAAATTCCAAATTGGCCCGGCGTTGGTTGCGATCGATGGGCAGCTTATATTTCTGATGTGTTTTGACGAACCCAAACGCTGCATAATACGATGGAGCCAACTTTCTGCCGTATTTGCCAATGAGGTAGCCTTTCAATATTCCGACACCATCGTTGATGGTCTTATCTATTTGCTTCAGCTTTGCGGTAAATTGGGGACGTGTGCTTCCGGTATTTTTTCGTTCCCTTATGGTTTGCTCAAACTGTGATGCTTTGGTTTCAAATTCAGCCTGAGTTAGCCATACCAAAGTGATTTGCGGATTGGCTATCCAGGCGGTGTTAACTTGAGATGCCAGGGCCGACAATTCAGTAAATGCGTAAGGAATATGCCGTGCTTTCGCAGATTTTTTTTTAGGGGTGGAGGCAGTTTTTAACTTTTTCATGATCGTGAGCGTTTATTTTACAAAGTTAATTCATTTATGATGATTAATGAGAGAAATTATTAACAGAATTGATGGTAATGTATTTAGGTGAATAGTGATTATACAAACATTCCTATAGTAATAAATATAAAAGCAATTATAAGTAGTATACATTACCATAAAAACAACTATTGTTCAAACAAATTAATACTAAAATGGGTTGAAAA
>CAZNRQ010000144.1:0-7429 GCA_964574845.1 uncultured Bacteroidales bacterium | reverse complement strand
CTTCATCATAAGCAGGGCAATCAGTAACAATGTTATAGGTGGTATTGAAATTATCACCATTATGTCCCATAATATAAGTCCAGTGTTTTCCACCAAACAGGATTTGTCCTAAATTCGAATTAAAATTATTGGTAGGATTCCAGATCATATCGCGACCATTTTCGCCCTGCAACCATGAATCTTCACCAAACATCATATTGAGACGTTCTCCTGTTTCTACATTGATTGCGTAACCAGGGAACCACCCCATGTGTTCTCCGGCATCTGATGTCCCTGCTCTTAGATCGAATTTTTTCACATTACCTTCAGTAAGACTGATATTAGCTTCTTCACATTCTTCAATTACTGGACATTTGGTCCATTTCGAACGATCAGGTGTAAGATATAGATCAACACTGTAGAGATAAGCTAGTTTATCCCAAATATAGGATACAGCATTGGCCCATTGAGGCCCATTTTCATATCTGGAGGCCATACGGTAAGGAGCCCAAGTGCCACCAAGAATCTTTTCATAATTCTCACTCGGATCTAAAGAAGTTCCAGTGACAGAAGAACCGTCATGCGACAGATCATAATCGTTTAAAGTAGCATCTGTAGGAGATGCAGTATTTCCTGATCTAATCCAGTTATAGGGAGCATACGAATCAATATCGGGCACACCTGTAAGCCACTTTTTCGAACTATCAGCAAATTGTATACTGGCCTCAATAAAACCGTTATTTTTCCCGGTAATGTCACCAGGATATTTAGGTTGCTCAATCGAAATAGAGAGTCCCAAATCAAGTAAAAGTTGTTCGTTTGCAATTGCAATAGTTTTTTCAGAATTCCATGTATTTCCCTTACTATCAATCAAAACCCAATTCGCTACATCGATGTTGCCACTTGCTGGTGGAACTAATTTGAGTTTGAAATTATCTGCAACTACATTCAAAGGATCAATAACCTTAATGTTTAAAGGTCCTTTATTATAATCATAAGTAGGATTAGCTGCAAAATATGGCGATGCAGCCATTAATTGGTCATGAGTTTCTGTAGTAAAATCGAGTACCAAGCCACCATTACCATTTCCTTCAAGACGAGTAATTTGCGGCATTACTCCATACTCCGCATTGAGTATGGTACCACCTGCTTCTGGCGATGGGATATGAGGCATAGCTGAAACTACCTGTATTGAACCTGCAGCTGCTTTACGACCAGCAAGATAAGGCTTCTTTTGACCGTCGATATATAAAGGATCGCTTTGGTTGTATGGTTTGAAATTATTATAGGAATAAGCAATAGCAATATAATAATATTGTTTATGGTTTACCAAACGCTTGTTGCCTACAGCAAACATGTCTTCAAAAATACGGAAAGAATGCACAATCCCACTATTAGCTCCATCAACTTCTTGAACCGGTACATTGCCACCGAGTGTTTCAGAATAATAGAAGTTTACTATTTTGGAAACGCTGTCCTTAATATCACATTGCGCTACTAATCGGGCTAGGTCTGGATCATGAATGTCAGTAACTGATACGGATGCATCCTTAACCTGGAAAATCTGGTATCCTTGGAATCTATAAGCTTTATCTCCATGGATAATCGTATTGTCATTTTCTGTATAATCTTCAATAGAATCGTTGTAGTTATTTGAAATACCTTTTCTGTTGGATACATAAAGTATTAATTCGCGATCAAGTTCCTGAACAGCCAAATCCGGTGCATCAGGACCATCAAGTACTTTAAAGCAGTTATCGAATAATGCTTGGCATTTATCATCAACCGTACGCAGTAATTCAACTGAAGCCCATGGCCCTCCTGATGTTGCTCTTGCCCATGGAATACCAACTGTAATATAGTTAACCTGACCAGCCTCTAAAGTAAATGGGCCAGCTGATTGCATGAATCTACGATCATAAGGGGGGTTATGTGCTTGTTGTTCATTCCAATACTCATTAGGATATGGTGATCCAGGAGGAACTCCCATTGTCCCCCAGTTACAGGGATCAGTATTATCGGGGAACATAAAGTCGCAAGGAGGTCCATAACCTCCTGCACTAGGATGGCCCAATCCCCAATAGATCATTCTCTCATTATCTTTCCAAATACCTCTAAGTAAGTTATAGTACTCTGGAGCAATATCAGGGTCAGTTATTGCTTCCAAACCGCCAGTATTGTTATGGTAAACAAAACGGCGCATACCAAAACGCTCATCGTCAACGATGCCATTACCGAAATTGACACCATTAATTGCTTCATTACAGTTGACAAGAGGAGTATTAATGTCATATTTAGGATTATCGAGTCCATCAGGATCCATATAGGGGCCTTGGAAAAAATCGACTCCAACGGCAGGAGGTTGTGCTCCATAATCCTGAGGTCTTCCTTGTCCATCAGGATCAACACCGTTATAGCAATAACCTAATCCCCTGAGAACATCACAACCTACATAATCGTCCTGAGCATATCCCAAATCAGTATCAACCCATTGACTGAAATAAGTATCAGTAAGTCGATAGGTAGATCTATTAATAATTTCGTAAGAATAGAAGGTCATATTGTTGATCTCATCATTTGTAGAGAATCCAAATGCCTGCGCTCTGATTTCAAGACCAATGGCTTCTCCTTTTGTTTCAGTATGAATGTTTCCTTTATCATTAAACACCCACCATAGAGTTTTGTCACCTTTTAATACTTGATCAGCCAAAATCCCGATTCCTTCCATTGGTTTAGGTTGAGGTGTGCCTGGAGGATAGTTAATGGGACAAAGGACATTGTCAAAATCATAATAAGGATAATCACCATTGAGAGGATTATAAGCTAAGTCTCCATCCTGATCAAAGAATGGTGCTAAATAATAGCTTTGATTTTTTGCAGGATCACCATGCGCAGGCCAATCTTTAATGGATCTGGGGATTTCATATCCAGATGGGAACCCAGCCGCAAAGGCTGCTTTAAATTCTTCTACTTCTGCACGCGTAATTACAAAGTGTTTGTCATATTGCTCGCAGGTTTCCGCATCGGTGGAGGCAGTACCATCTTTTGAGATAGGGCCTGTCCAATAATCATTTCCATTTCCACGGTACCGATTTGCACATAATTTAAGCTGGCCATTAACATCTAATCCTCCAATCCATAATGCAGCAGAAAACATAGAAGTTTTGGTCGTGTTACCCGGAATAAAATATTCAGCATTTCCCTGAAGATCCCACCACATGTCACCGCCAGTATTAATTCTGGCTCTAACGTTATTAACGTCTAGATCAGTGGAAGCTGAAGCTGGCAAACAACCTTCAGCAATTGATTTATTAGTGGTCGTACTTTTATGTGATTTGAGTACAGGCCATTCTTCAGCAAAGTTGGACTTCGAAAATCCAATTACTAATGTTGCCAGCAATAAATAGCGAATTATATTTTTCATAGCTCTGTGTTTTTTTATTTTCATACTTTTTTAGAACCCTAAAGATAATCCGAGACGAATTCTTCTTGGCAGGCTGTAATTATAAGGACTGTTAACTGAAATTGCGTATTGATCTCTGTAGGCAGCTTCATTTGTTTGAGCCTGAATTTGTGCCTGAAATTGATTAGCGGCGAGATATCCATCATCATCAGGATTTCCGGTTGCTCTATAAACTGCCATTATGTTTTTGGTGTTAAGTACATTAAGTACCTCGAGGTAAACATTCATATAAAGTGGTCTCCCTGATTTGCCTCCTTTTTTCTTGGTTTTTATTTCAATATCCTTATCGATACGCGCATCGATTCGGAATTGCCATGGCATTCTTGATCCGTTGATCTGTCCTTCAAGTTGATAAGATCCGGATCCGACTTGAGTTCCAACTACAGTACTTGATTTACTATAAGGTATACCTGAACCACCATTCATAGAAATATTCAGACCGGTATTTTTTAATAATAATATAGTTTTTACCTTATCAGTGCCTTTTACTCTCCTAGTAATTTTAGGACCATTATAATCTTTACCTTCTCCGTAGCGATAGTCAAAAATAGCGGTAAATGCGTGACGTCTATCAAAATCCAAAGGGGTAATGGTTCTCAAATTGGGTTGCCCTGTTTGAACAAGATTTAAACCTGATTCTGAATTTGAACCTGTACCTGATGCAAATTGTAAGGTATAGGTAGCTTTCAACCAAATATTACCTGTTCTTCTTAAGTCATAACTGAGTGTAATACCTTGAACGGTTCCAAAGTCTATATTATTATACGAAATGTACGAAATAGGATAGGCTCCAGAGAATCTATATGCTTGAATCATATTTCTTTGTTCACGATAGTAAGCTGAGATTTTTATTGAAGATGAATTGCTGAGTTTTTGCTGGAAACCTAATTCATAGTCAATCGTTTTTTCTGATTTAAGGTTAGGATTGTTAATTGCATTTAAGCCTTGTGTATAAATAAAGAAGTAATCTGTCGGATCCATAATATTTCCACTATTCGGCCTTTGAGTCAATACGTCATAATGTGCAAAGAATAAGGCTTCATCAGAAATTGGGAAAGAGAATGAAATACGAGGCATAAAATTCAATTGAGGCTGATAATCAGTAAACGCACTGGAATTAACTTCAACTTGATCAGGATTTACTAAATAAGGTGCTATTCCTGAAGACGTCTCAATTGATGAGGGGTCTGTGATTTCAGTACCTTGAGAATTATACCAAGTACTTCCATTTCTGTATCCTTTTATTGCAGTTGGATTCTTGACATCATCAACATAAACAACATAATCCTGACCTATATTAGCAGGATGAGTGCCTAAATTAGTGACTTCTTTAACTGTTTTTGCTTCATACAATAAATATGGATCTTTAAGGACTTTCTGGTTTGCATCGTAGCGGTCAACACGTAATCCAACATTAAAAATCAGGTCATTAAAAGCAAATTTGTCCTGTATGTAACCACCAATATAAATGGGTTCAAAAGCACCTTTCAATCGTGTAAATCTGCCATAGGCATCTTTTTGAGTGAAGAAATCATCGAAACTAGGTTTGCTTTTTAGTTTTTTACCAGTATGATCGTATCCCATATAGCTCACATAAGATTGTCCACTGTTCAATAATTCATCTGCACTAAACATATCAATTGTGAATACGCTAGGGTCATAACTATAAACATCTATCCAATCAGTTCCATTAGTAGCTAACCCAAGTTTTTCACGCAGTTTATAGTCAACTAAAGCTTGTTCTGATTCGGAATAAAGTCGGTCATACCAAATTGTATCCTGAAATACTCCATAAGCATCGTATACTAAATGTGGATTTGAGAGATCGAGCTGTTTGATATGTTTATTAACCTGCTGACGTATAGCTTGCCAAAGTCCAACTGGGTTGTAAGCAATTGATCTGTCCTGTCGTTGTTCGTAATAGAATCCTAGTTGGATGCCATGATTACCAATATCAGCTGATGCAGTCGCTGATATTCCAAGCTGAGTGGTTTCAAAATGTGAATAGGAATTATATGGCATGCCGACATTCGTCCATAATCCATAGGATGTTGTTTCTCCTAAAAATCCATTGATAATTCCTCCTCCTAATAAAATTTCGTCAAGGTTTCTATAATGACCAGCAGCAGTAGTGTAAGAATCATAATAAGATTGTGTGTAATTTGATAAGATGGGATTAATATCGGTTTGTTCAAAGGTAACTAAAGTGTCCGCAAATCCATTATGTATATTTGCTGTAATTCCAGTAACAGCGTCTGTTCCTAATTCATAAGATTTTGCAGAGTAGGTTTTGAATTTGCCGACATAGCCATATTTGAACAGTTCGCCTTTAAATTCGGCATCCTGAATGGTTCTACTTGTTTTTGAATAATCGCCCTGAATGGAATAAAATACATTTTTTACAGTCGCTTTGCTATCGCCAGCAGTAGGAAATCTCTGAGTAAATCTACCATAGGCCCTCCATGAACTATATTTATCATCAGGATTTTTATTCCAATTCAACATTGAAAATCCTCTCTGATAATCTTTACCCCAATTATAATTCCAGGTACCGCCAAAAGTTAAATTTGTAGTAGGCGAAGTTCTAACATCGATTTTTCCTGAAAGATTAAGATCATTGTTGGCAGAGTTAAGTTTAACTGGGACGTTTTCTAAATCAGCATTACGTAAAAATTCAGCAGCCTTATAAGTTCCTTGACCTTTTCCTGTAGGTACTAAGGGATTTTGCTGAATATTGGCAACAATATCATCTTTTGCTTTCCAGTTCCCAATATAAAAAGGACTTGGATCTTTTAAATAATTGTACTCAGCTGCGATAAAATATCCTAATAAAGCAGTGGTTTGAGTGGAGTCACGGCCTTTAATCAAAGGACCCTGCATGTTAAAACTCAACAAATTATATCCAAATTTATCTAAATACTGAGAAGTCGCACCTTCGAAGCCGATTCCAAATTCACGTGAAGCACCTTTGGTCGAGATTGATAAAATACCCCCGGTAGCATCGCCATATTGGGCAGGAGTTCCTCCTGTGATAACTGTAACTTGTTCGATAGCTGCTTTTGGGACAGAAGAAGAACCACGTACTCTTACACCGTCGACATAAGTAATGGTCCCATCACCTCTAGCACCACGAATACTTCCCATCGATCCATCTTGTGAGAAAACTCCACCTACTGTTATAGCTACAGATTGTGCCGATCTGCCAGGCATTTTGGAAATTTCTTCTGACGTCATGGTTCCACCCGAAGAAGTCTGGTCCTTACTAATCAATGGAACTTTGTAATCAACAACTTCAAATGTTTCAATATTGATAGTAGTAGATTCCATTTGAACATCCTGAAACGTAATTTGGTTTGCAACGATAACTAAATTAGCAATCATAATTGGCTTATAGCCAACATATGAAGCCTTTACATCGTATTTTCCAGGAGGGATAGGTTTAATTGTATAATTCCCATCAAAATCCGTAGTTGTTCCACCGGATTGTTTTCCACCTTGTTCGATGACGATATTCGCGAATGGAACGGGCTCATTGGTCCCCTTATCTGTGATCTTTCCTTTCAAAGTTCCAGATTGTGAAAATACCATCAGGTTTGCTGATAAAATAACAGCGGTTAAAATAAGTAACTTTCGAAGCATATGTCTGATTTTATTGTTATTTTATAAAAAATTTGACTCCAATTTGTCGTTAAAAATGGTCGGTAAAGGTATAAATATTTGGTAAAAAAAACATTTTTTTTGTTTTTGCAACTGATTTTTTTTTAATTAATTGTATTACAGGAAAATGTATTATTGAGGATTTATTTCTCATTAAATAAAAATTCCGGTTTCGAAATTACAACAATTTTTGAAAAAAAAATCGTCAATTAAGTTAACGGTAGGTTTGATTAAGTTAACGGTAAAAATTTGCCATTTTTATCTTTTTTTTGAAGAAAATTTTGTTTTTTATCTCTCAAGATTTTACAAATTTTGAATTAAACTCATTAC
>CAZNRQ010000143.1:0-7503 GCA_964574845.1 uncultured Bacteroidales bacterium | reverse complement strand
AATAATAAGTAAATTATTGAAAAAAATAAAAGCAAAAAAATAATAGCCGCAGATTCGCAGATTAATTATGAAAAGAAAAAATAATGTGGACAGAAATAGCAAATTGATTTTTGGAAATAGTAATTGAAATATTCAATTACTATTTCAATCTGCGAAATTTTTCAGAAAAGAAATCTGCGAATCTGCGGCAAAAATAATTGTGAATCTGTGGATAATAATAAATGACGAATCTGTGGCTAAAAAAAATGTTCCAATGAAAAAATACATCATTCTTTTTTTATTTATCATCAGTGGCTTTATGGCGAAGGCTTCGGTCAATAGCGACCTTATTTCGCAGGCCAATGATGCCTATACTCAGAACAAGTTTAATCAGGCGATTGAGCTATATCAAAAAGTAGTGACCTCGGGCTTCGAGTCGGCTTCGCTCTATTATAACCTCGGCGATGCCTATTTCAAGACCAAGAACTATGCCTCGGCCCTGCTGTATTTCGAGAAAGCCAAAAAACTGGACCCCGCCAACGAAAAGATAGCCTTCAACATTCAGGTGTGCAATGCCCGCATCATCGACAAGATAGAGGAGCTCCCCCAGCCCTTTTACAAACAATGGCTGGCAGATTTCCGCTTCCTGTTTTCCATTGATGTATGGGCCGTTATCAGCGTGGTGATGCTGTTCCTTTTCTTCCTGTTGATGGCAGTTTACCTTATGGCCAATGCCATACGAACCCGCAAATTGAGTTTCTGGGCAGGCCTGGTATTTCTGTTGGTAGCTCTGGTGTCGTGCACAAATGCCTACAGCCAGTATCGTGGCATACACAATTCCAACGAAGGCATAGTGTTCGAACCTACTGTCAACGTGAAAAGTTCGCCCGATGCGGCCAGCCAGGACCTCTTCGTGATTCATGAAGGCACCAAGGTGACCATCACCGATAAGGTGAACACCTGGATAGAGGTGCGCATTGCCAACGGCAGCGACGGATGGGTGCCGGAAACGGTGGTGGAGAGGATATAAGGAAGTGACAGGACTTTAAGAGGAAACCATGGAGATACGGAGTTCACGGAGATACATGGTGAATTGTTTTAGCCACGAGCCAATGACCCCAAAGATCCAAGGAACTTGTATGGTAGGCACTTTGGGAGCCACAAGTCATGGCTGTTTTCCAATAACGTATTTTTCGAGGATGCAGTTGAGCATCGTTTGAAAGTTGAAGATCGTCAACGACATCCATTTTTGCAACGAAGTCGGCGGGTTTGTAGGGCAAGCGTGTATTAGGCATAAAACAAATTTTTATGGGTTACTATTTTCTAATTAATTACTTATTATCAGTACTTTGGACTTCATTTTGATGTTTTCAGCCACATGGCTGAACTTCCTGGCCATTGGTTTCATTTTATCAGCCATAAGGCCGAAGTTATAAGCCGCATGGCCGAACTTTTCTACCCTATGGCCGAACTTTTCAGCCGTGTGGCTGATTTTATCAGCCGCAGGGCTGACTTTACCGGCCGCATGGCCGAACTTCTCAGCCCTCTTGTAGAACTTTTTGGCCATGTGGCTGAACTTACCGGCCATATGGCTCAGTTTTCCAGCCTAAGGGCCAAGTAAATGAAAAATTGGAACAACATTGTAAATCCCGTTCGGCGCCAGGCACTAGCCTGCGTCGTTTTTATTCCTTCAGGCTCTGCCTGGCATACACTATCCCCTCATAAATTCAATCCACCAGGGCGGACGCTAGCCCATCGTTTGCAACCAATGTTTCGTCCCCTACGGGACGAGATGTTGGCGGTTGTGGTTTTTTCTACCAACATTTTGTGCCTACGGCACAATTGGGATATCTTCCGAATTATGCGAAGCTTAATGCGGACGCATTAAATCTGTGCTAATTTCATAGAAATAATAATCTGTGAATCTGTGGCAATAATAAAATGACCATCCGTGGCTAATATCTTCTCGACTTCGCCCGAAGAAGCACCTCCCACTTCTCCCAAAAATATTCATGCAGGGTTTCTCTTTCTTCTTCAAAAAAACAGTAACTTTACACTATATTTTATGGCAGGATACATGCGGCGGTTCATTACATTGATTTTTATAGTTTTCTGTGTCTTTTTCTTAGCACCGGTTATCTCGCGGGCCCAGTTCTACAACGGCTCTCAGCTCACTTTCGGCAAGAACAGGGTACAGTTTAACGACAGATTCTGGTCCTATATGCGCTTCGAGCGTTTCGACACCTATTTCTATGTGAATGGAAAAGAACTGGCCGTCTACACCGCCCGCTATGCCAACAAAAGCCTCAAAGAAATTGAAAAGAAGCTGGATTATACCCTCGAGGATAAGATACAGTTCGTCATCTTCAACCGCTTCTCCGAATTGCAGGAAAGCAACATTGGCCTCATCAGCGATGTCAACTACAACACCGGCGGGGTCACTCACATAGTTGGTTCCAAAGTGTTCATCTACTACAACGGCAGCCACACCGATTTCGAAAAACAGATACGTGCCGGCATAGCCCAGGTGATCATTGACGAGATGATGTACGGTGGCCGCATAGGCTCCAACATCAAGAACTCAGCCCTGCTCAACCTCCCTCCCTGGTACACCCAGGGTCTGGTCTCCTACATTTCGGAAGACTGGAACGCCACCATCGACAACCATGTGAAAGACGGGGTGCTGCGCGGCAACTACAAGAAATACGGCAACCTCACAGGCGACGAGGCCGTGTATGCAGGCCACTCTATATGGCGATTTATTGCCGACAAATACGGTCCGGCAGCCATATCCAACATCGTTTATCTGACCAAGATCAGCCGCAGCGTCGAAAGCGGTTTTCTCTATGTGCTGGGTGTGAAGTTTAAGACCCTGGCCATAGACTGGCTGGCTTATTACGAGCAGCAATATAACGAGAATGAATCGGGCCGTCAGAACATACAGAACCAAACCCTTCAGAAAAAGGTAAAGAAAAACGCTGTTTATTCGCAACTGAAGATTAGCCCCGACGGCAAATATGCCGCCTATGCGTCCAATATCATGGGACAATACAGGGTTTTCCTGCGCGATCTGGAAACCGGCAAGACCAAACTGCTGATGAAACGCGAAAATAAGCTGGACGAAAAGGTGGATTACTCCTATCCCCTGCTGGCCTGGCATCCATCGTCCAAACTGCTGGCCATCATCATTGAAACCAAGGGCAAGAACATGATGTATTCGTACATGATAGACGAAAAGCATTTCGAAAAAGAACAATTGTTCGTACTCGAAAAGATACTCGATTTCTCCTTCTCCCAAAACGGTAAGATGATAGTTTTCTCCGGTGTAGTGCAGGGGCAGACCGATATTTATGTCTTCAACATTGCTGCCCACACCTACGAACCCATCACCAAAGACATTTACGACGACCTGAATCCCCGCTTCATCAACAATTCAAAGGAGATCATCTTCAGTTCCAACCGTCCCACGGATACCATTAAATTTGAAGTGCTCACTTATCTGGAATCGGCCAAAGATTCCATAGTGCAGTTGTCGCCCCAGACCGATATTTTCCTTTACAACTACGCTACCAAGAGTCATATTTTGCGTCGTGTCACCAACACTCCTTACACCTCCGAAACCCAGCCCATGCAATACGACAGTAAGTTCTTTACTTATCTGAGCGACGAAAACGGTATCATCAACCGTCAGGTGGCCCGGGTGGACAGCAGCATCAGTTTTGTGGATACCACCACCCACTACCGCTATTTCACCACCTCCTACCCGGTGACCGATTACAATCGCAACATCATAGAGCAGGACTTTGCGCCCAAAGCGGGTAAATTCGGTGAGATCATTTTCCATAACGGCCTCTACAACCTTTATCTGAACGATCTGATCACAGCCAAAAACATTCAAAAGACTCATCCTGCAAACACCTACTATCGCGAACAATACCTTAAGAGCCTGGATATAAACTCTGTTATGCAGACCACTCCCATCAACACCGACGAGGTAGAGCTTATAAAGGCCCGCCGCAACAAGCCCAAAAGGATGAACAATGTGCTGATCAACGAAATGGAACCAGTTGATACCACGGTGGTAGATATCAACCACTATAATATCACCGGCACTAAAAAAGATACAGTAGCTGCTTCCGATACACTAAAGCTGAAAAAGAAAACCGGTTTCCAGATACCGCGTCAGGGCAATTATGATGTGGAATATTCCATCAACCAACTGGTGGGACAGGTTGATTTCAACTTCCTGAACGCCTCTTACCAGCAATTTACCGGAGGGGCCTCACCCATCTATATGAATCCCGGCCTCAATCTCAACTTCCAGCTGGGAGTCATCGACCTGTTGGAAGATTATCGTATCTCAGGGGGCGCCCGCGTTTCCTTAAGTTTCGACGATTACGAATTCTTCATTGGCTACGAGAATCTGAAAAAGCGTCTCGACCGGGGTATATTCTTCTATCGCCAGTCGACCGTCAATGCCAATGACATTTCCATTATTAAACTGCGTTCCAATTCATTGTTCTATACCTTGAAATGGCCCTTCAGCAGGGTGCTGGCCCTGAAGGGAAGTGCTTCGGTGCGTTACGACAAAAAGGTATACGCCGCCACCGACATCAACAACCTAAAACAACCGAATGTGAACGAATACTGGGCCGGAATAAAAGCGGAGCTTACCTTCGACAATACCCAGGCCAAAGCCATGAACATTTATTATGGCTGGCGCTGGAAAATATTCGGCGAATATTATCAAAAAATAGCCGACCAGTTCAACAATCTGGTGGTATTGGGCTTTGACTTCAGGAATTATCAGAAGATACACCGCACTTTTATCTGGGCCAACCGCCTGGCAGCAAGCACCTCTTTCGGGAACAGTAAACTTGTTTACTACATGGGTGGCGTCGACAACTGGATCATCCCCACTTTCAACAACCAAAATGTAGTTTCCCAAACCCAGAACTACAACTACCAGACCCTGGCCACCAATTTGAGGGGCTTCTCTCAGAATGTGCGCAACGGCCCCAGTTTCTTTGTATTGAACAGCGAACTCAGGTTCCCCATTGTAAGATATTTCTCCAAAAAACCCCTGAAGAACAACTTTATCACCAATCTGCAGATCGTTGGATTCGGAGACGTAGGTACTGCCTGGCTGGGATGGAATCCTTATTCGGAAGAGAACACCCTCACCAAAACCTATATACAGCGCGGACCCATGTTGGTGACCGTTATTAAGAAACGCGATCCTTTGGTGGGCGGTTTCGGTGTCGGACTCAGGACCAAATTACTGGGCTATTTCGTTCGTGCCGATTATGCCTGGGGGGTAGAAAATGCCGTGATACAGAAGCCTGTATTCTATATTTCGCTTGGTCTGGATTTTTAATCTCTTTTCAAGTTTATGAAGAAGTATTTGTTCTTACTGCTTTGTGTTTTTCAGTTTCAGTTCTTAAGCGCCCAATCTATCAATAATGCTCAGGCTCTTAAGGCAGCTTCTCAGTTCCTGCTGGTTCAGGATCAGGGAGTCAATTATTCAATCGCTTCAGAACAGCTTATACTTTCGGAAGATGGAGTGCCTCTGAGCTATCTCTTTTCATTGAGCCCTCTGGGATACATTGCCGTGAGTGGCGACAGGGATTTTCATCCTATTGTGGCTTATTCTTTTTCTGGAAACAACTCTGGTCCGGATAACGATAATCCGCTCATCTATCTGATCAAAAAAGACTACAGCAATCGCTTACAGAACAAAAATAAAATACCCACAAGCATTATTCAGAAAAATCAACTGGCCTGGGAAAGTCTTTGCAATACTTCTCCTTCAGCCACCAAGGACTCTGCTTTCCAGCAATGGCCTGCCGCAGGAAGTACGCCTACCGGAGGGTGGGTGCTCACCAAATGGACACAGTCGTCGCCTTACAACAGTATGTGTCCTATGGACCTTGTTGCCGGAAGCCGAAGCTACACAGGTTGTCCGGCCACAGCCATGGCGCAGATCATCAATTTTCATCAGACACTCAATGGCACCCGTTTTTCGGATACCGACGATTATTACCACAATTATGGCAGCAACCAGTTTCAAATTGATGACGATTATGCCGCTTATGGTTTCCCCTCCTTTCCGCAATTAAACTTATATCTGGATACTCTGGAAAACAAATACCTCTCCAAAGCCTCTCTGACCAACAATGACAAAGCCGCCTTAAGCTTTGCCTGTGGGGTAGCGACCAAAACCGTTTACAATTCGGCGGGTTCGGGAACCTTTGGAGTAGATCAGGCTTTCAATGGCTTCCTGCGTATGGGCTTCACCACATGCCAACTTCTCGACACCTCGGTAGCCGACCCTTTGCCACAGGTGATTGCCAACATCAAAGATACTTTGCCTGCCTTGCTGGCGGTGGTCGATGCGGCATGGAGTACAGGGCATAACCTGGTGATAGACGGCTACAATACGGACGATTTTTTCCATCTAAACTTCGGCTGGGGCGGTTCATACGACGGATGGTATAACATCCCTTCCGGAATGCCATACAACCTTACCGTCTTCGAAGGGATCATAGTCGATATCGAACCTCAGTATACCTCGGGAATGAAAGACGCAGAAACAAACCCTGCAACGCTGAGCCTATTCCCTAACCCGGCCAAAGAGATGCTTCAAATATCTTTTCTCGCAGACGATGCAGGTAAGTACAGCATAGTAATCTTTGACGCTCTGGGCAGAGCCGTTTCCGAACAAATGATACAGGCTAATGCCCGAAGTCAGCTTCTGACCAAAATACCTCTGACAAATATCTCCACGGGAATGTATTCTGTAAAAGTGACAGGCACTTTCGAATCCTTTTCCGCTAAATTCATAAAGTTATAGTTTATGGAAATCATTAAAAACAAGATACAGCAGTTGTCCAAAGAATATCTGGATGAGATCATAAAGTTAAGGCGCAACCTCCACGCTCACCCCGAACTGGCTTTCAACGAGGTCGTCACCGGCGAATTCCTTTGTGCCGAGTTGGACAAATTGAACATTCCTTACAAAAGAGGGGTAGCCAAAACCGGGATAGTAGCTTTGATTGAAGGTAAAAATCCGGGGAAAAAGACCATTGGATTGCGGGCCGACATGGATGCCTTGCAGATCAGCGAAAAGAACCATGTAGATTATTGCTCGCAGAACGAAGGAAAAATGCATGCCTGCGGACACGATGTTCATATGGCTTCGCTCATTGGAGCCGCAAAAATATTGAAATCCATGAGTGACTCTTTCGAAGGGACCATAAAACTGATATTTCAGCCTTCCGAAGAAAAATATCCCGGGGGTGCCATCATGATGATAAAGGAAGGGGTTTTACAAAATCCTCTTGTCTCCACCATGATAGGTCAACATGTGCATCCTTCCATCAGTGCCGGTAAAATAGGTATCAAGCCCGGTAAAGCTATGGCTTCAACCGATGAAATATTTATTACGGTTAAAGGCAAAGGAGGACATGCCGCCACTCCGGAACTCGTTATCGATCCTATTGTAATAGCTTCTCACATCATCAT
>CAZNRQ010000142.1:0-7565 GCA_964574845.1 uncultured Bacteroidales bacterium | reverse complement strand
GTCTTTACCCTGACATCCATTGCTATTGGTGACCGTTACCTGATAATTGCCAGTTGTATCGATCAGAATTAACGGAGTAATTTGTCCGGTGGACCAATGATATAACAGATCAGTTGGCAATGGAACAGGTGCAGTCAGATGAATCGAATTTCCGGAACAAAGGCTGGTGTCATCTCCTAAGGAAACAATGTTCGGAAAATTATCTATGGCTAACGAAATGGTGTTCGAAACTGCAGAGCAAACGCCATCACTAACAGTAACCCAATAATTCCCCGCACTGCTGACATTAATGGATGATGTGGTCAGCCCGGAAGACCACTGATAGGTATATCCGTTTCCCAGTCCGGGAGTAAGATTAATAGAATTGCCAGCACAAACTAAAGTGTCGTGTAAATGCATGGCGGGATAAGTAACTCTTATTGTATCGGAAGAGTTTGTGTTGAAAATATTGGTTGCTGTAACCGAATAACTTCCGTTGGCAGCCACCGAAATAGTTTGAGTGGAGGCTCCTGTTGACCATTGATAGGCCGTAAAACGGTCGCTGGCATCAATGGTAGTATCACAAAATCCAAAAGCAATATTGATGTCTGGACCAAGATTAACTTTGGGAGCGTATTTATTATTCAGGTAGTCTTCAATAGCTTTTCTTTCATTCGCACTGAGAGAAGTATTGAAAACAATAATTTCAGCAATATCTCCTTTTAGATAATCCAGTGTCTGAGAATATCCTACAACGAAATTACCATTGGTAAAGGGGCCGCTCAACGCAGCACTTAGGGAACTGTTTTGCAACGTTCCATTGATAAACAATTCAGTCTTGGTACCATAGGTTTTAATCCCCTCCAGAATTTTATAGGTAAACCCCGTACTTGGTAAGGAGCCTGCAGGACTTTCAATATAGGAACTATTGTTCCATATACTAAGGTCGCCATGACCCGGATAAGTGTAACGGCCAAAACAAAATCCATTGGTATAGCTATTGATATCAAACAATCCTGCTAACAAACCACCCTGTGATTCGCCTTTGGCGACTACAAAAATACTAATAGACGAATTTTGCAAATTGGCTATCGTAGTTCCATTCAGCAGATCATTCACCCCGTCGAATCGGATGGTTGGATAATGATTCAACAATGGCACATCTGTAACAAAAAGTGGCTGTTGATTGGCGTTACTTTGAATCGCATTATTCCCATTACCGCTGGCATCGTTCCATTGCAAAACATTATTTCCATTTAAAGTAACTCCTGCATCAGCCTTAAGCCACACAGTGAGTCCTGGCGTGGATAAAGGAGAGAAGATAGAGAAATTGCAGACCGCAGAGTACGTATTGTCGCCACAAATACCGTTGGCTATTACCCTCCAGAAGTACTTATCTTCATTATTTAGTGTCGTCTGGTAAAAATTATCAGTAATTCCGGTAACACTCACCACATTTGAATTAAAGGTCGAATCTGTCGAATAGTCTAATGAATATGAAATGGCATTTATTGACTGATTCCAGGCAAAATGTATAATATGATCGGATGTGGTTGAATTATAACTAGGCTGATATAAAGTGAAAGCGAGTGGAGGTGGTGCGGAGTTGACCACTGTGATATTGTGCGATATACTTTGTTGGCATCCATCAACTGTAGCAATAGAAAGAGACACCGTATAGGGCCCAGATGCAGTAAATAAATGTTGGGGATTTTGTAAATATGAGGCAGGGGAACTGTCACCAAAATTCCAATTCCATGAAATGATCGAATCATTCAGGCCTGCCATACTTTGGTCAACAAAGGAGTAGGGAGTATTGATACAGGCCATACCCACAGAGAAAGCAGCTACTGAAGAATAAGGTATGATGATAGTATCGGTTTTGATATTGCTGCAAGCACCTGAAAATACAGTCAGACTTACGATGTAGGTTCCACCTGTAGTATAGGTATGTGAAGGGTTTTCGCCGGAAGACGACTGTCCATCCCCAAAATTCCAATTCCAGCTGGTGCCTGCAGGGGCGGAATTATTGGTAAACATCACAGGTACTCCTGAACAGGTTGAAGTAAAACTAAAATTCACCACAGGTGCAGTCCCGATAATAGTCACATGTATAGTATCAAAAGCCTGGCATCCATTATTATCGGTGACCGTTACACGATAATCTCCCGTGGTATTTATCAGAACAGAAGACGTATTCTCACTTGTAGACCAATGATAATTAAGATTAGGCGGCAAAGGATAAGGAGTCATTAAATGAATCGAATTGCCGGAACATAAGCTGGTATCGTTACCCAGTGAAACCTGATTTGGGAAATTATCGACAGTCACATGAGCTGTATCCGAAATCTTTGAACATACCCCATCACTTACAGTAACCCAATAACTTCCGGAACTATTCACATTAACTGAAGGAGTAGTAGGACCATTTGACCATTGATAAGTATAACCCCCTGCGAGTCCTGGTGAGAGGCTTATCATGCTACCAGCACAAAATAAGGTGTCGTGCATATGCATCACAGGATAAGCAACCATAACAGTGTCGGTAGAAGCAACATTGAATATATCAGTGACGCTTACCCAGTAAGTTCCATTCGATGAAACCGAAATGGTTTGCGAGGTGGCCCCATTAGACCATAAATAAGTAGTAAATCCGGCACCTGCATCGAGGGAGGTACTACAAAAACCAAAAGGGACATTAATATTCGGCCCTAGGTTTACCTTGGGAGCATATTTGTTACTAAGATAATTTTCAATCGACTTACGGTCATTTTCGTTCAAGGCTGATGTAAATACAATGATCTCAGCAATATCACCTTTAAAATAATCCAGTCCCTGCGAAAATCCCAAAACATAGTTGCCATTTGTAAATGTGCCACTCAAAGGCCCACCGTTCAAACTTTTCTGCAGTGAACCATTTATAAACAATTCGGTCTTGTCGCCATACGTTTTTATCCCTTCCAAAATCTTATATGTAAACCCTATGCTAGGCAAAGTGCCGACAGGGGTTTCGATAACGGAACTGTTATTCCATATACTCAGGTCACCATGACCGGGATAGGTATATCGACCAAAACAAAATCCATTGGTATAACTGCTTACATCAAATATGCCTGCCAAAACGCCACCTTGAGCATCGCCTTTGGCAACAACAAAAACACTTATTGATGACGTTTGCAAGTTTGCAAGCGTGGTTCCTGTAAGCAAATCATTGGCCCCATCGAAAGTCACTACCGGATGGTGGTTTAA
The DNA here is from genome assembly GCA_964574845.1 of uncultured Bacteroidales bacterium. Taxonomy (GTDB): domain Bacteria; phylum Bacteroidota; class Bacteroidia; order Bacteroidales; family CAIWKO01; genus CAIWKO01. The sequence continues at coordinate 4,337 of CAZNRQ010000142.1, read as the reverse complement.
TAACGATACATTGGGGGTTAACAGCGGCTGCAAATTAGTATTCCCCTGAAATGCATTATTACCATTGCCACTACAATCGTTCCATTGCGACACCTGACTGCCATTTAGTGTAATCAAGGAATCACTTCGAAGCCACAATTTTAACCCAGGTAAATGATTGGGAGTAAATTGCCCAAAAGTGGAAGCGATTGGGAAAAAGAGCAAAAATATCCACAAACGAAAAACTGAAATAGTGACGAGTTTGAATTTCATGGGCAACGGAGAAAAATCATAACAAATATATGACTTTTTTGGGTACAATTGTAAAAAAATTAAAAAGAAAATCAACTTCATTATACAGGATATTGCTGAAAACCGCTAAATTTACTACCGAATAAACATTATGATCCTTTTGATCTACTCATGACAGAATTTCATAAAAACAATAAAGCTCTCAAACTAATATCCGGATTTATTGAACTCCGATCATTACAACATGCTGATGCCCCCCGCATGGCCGAATTGGCCAATAACAAACTGGTAAGCCAAAATCTCCGCGACGGATTTCCCCATCCTTACACTTTAGACGATGCTGTAAACTTTATCGAAAAATACAATGCTCATCCTACAATAGTTCTTTTTGCCATCACATATAAAGGCGAGTATACAGGAAATATCAGTCTGCTTCCGGGAACTGACGTGTATAGCAATTCGGCAGAGATAGGATATTTTATTGGTGAGCCTTTTGGGAATAAAGGAATTACAACCATTGCTGTAAACCTGATAGTTGATTACGCGTTTTCAACTCTTAAAATAGCGAGAATTCATACCGGAATTTTCGAATATAACATTGCTTCTCAAAGAGTTCTTGAGAAATGTGGATTCGAAAAAGAGGGTGTTTTTAAAAAGTCAGTTTTCAAAATGGGTAAACTGTGGGATGAAGTACGCTACGCAAAAATAAACCCCGTATCAGATTCTGGGTTTTGATTTTAAATTCAGGCCGGCACGAAACACCGTTTTTTGCCCAAGGAAAAAAGCAGTAATACCTAAAGCAATATCAACGCTCATGGTCAGCAGCCTTGTTGCAATTGGTACGACAATGGCAACTTCTTTGGAGGCGGCCGCCATCCCCGAGATTATAAAGGTCATCATGATTTCGCGAACTCCCAATCCACCGGGGGTAACCAAAACCACAAAACCAACCACGTCGCCCACGAGAAGCGAACCCACCACACACACTATCACATGGAAGTCGTCTGTAATTCCTATTGCATAACAAAGTAAATAGCCCCCGAAACAAAAGAATAAATTACTAACAACATAATAAACCTGCGTCATAAAAATACTCGTCAACGAGATCTTTACGTATGAAATTTCTTTCTTAAGGAGTTTTGCAGCCAGTTTAATAAGAACATTCAATATCGGGGTGTGAAATAAAATAAAAATAGCGTAGGCAACTATTACTATAGAAATAATTATAAAGGCTCCGGTTTTTGAAACCTTATCCAGTGTAAAACTGAGCATAATGATACCCACAGCCGAAGCTGCCATCAATGTGGAAAGAGTGGCCACAAGATTAATAAAAAACACATTCGATTTGGGGTATCCACGTTTCGATAACCAGTAGATCTGAACGGCATACGACCATACCTTACCGGGAATATATTTAGCCAACTGAGTGGTATTGACAATGGCAACGCTTTCTTTTATAGAAATAGGAGGAAGTTCAGGATGAAAACTATTGATCAGATAACGCCAGGTGGCCGTGTTGCCTAAATAAGCTACTAACATAAAAAAAACCGAACCTGCCAATAAAGGCAAATTCAATCTCAGGTTCATGGCAAGTATATCCTGCCAGTTCTTTTTAAATTCAGTCGTGAAAAAGTAAGCAACCAGGCCAATGATTATAACGGACAGTATAACCTTAATATGTTTTTTGATCCATTGAATCATCAGCAGTGTTTAGATTTTTTGTTTCCTGAAAAATGAAATATAAAAATAATCCGACAAATATCGTAATTTCAATTCACATGGCATTTCATAAAAACACAATAATTCAAAAGATCATGTATTTTTCCTGCTTTTCGAAATCAAATCAATTATAAAAACGACAACCAGTAAAAGAATTTCGCTTAATGTCATCCACAAACGGGATAATAATGAAATAATTGAAGAAACCACGGGTGTGAATATTATAGAGAGCGTAAATATCACAACACCCTCTCTGACACCCAACCCGGCAGGTGCGAAAATCGACACTGCTCCAATGATCGTGGCAATAGCAAATGCTCCTGTCACGAAAAAATAATAATGCACCGGAAGAGCATAAAAAGAGATGATGAAGAAATAAAAAGCCCAACCGAACACAAGCCAGCTTAGTAAAAACAAAATCATCGTAATGATAATCTTTCCAAAGGTTGTAGAAAGTTTGATCTTCTCTTTTTTGAATATCCCAAAAAATATGTTCATTAAAAGCTGAAGAATAGGAGGATATAAAAAAATAAAACACCCTAATGCCAGCACCAGAAAAATGTATTTATATGGCTCCAGTACTTTGATATCCGAAGCAAATATCGAAAACAACGAAAGAATAACGGCTGCCAGAATTGTCGTAATAAATTCCTGTATCGAACAGACAGCAATTTTTTTCATTGGGATTTTATGCTTCTCATAACTGAACCATAAAATTCCATAGGCAAAAACCTTTCCGGGGATATATCTCCCAAAATCAGCATAAATACGCAGTTTAATCGATTCGAAAAGATTTACAGAACAATGATTCTGCACAGTGATCACATGCCAGATTACAGAATTAAAAAGAATATGGACAATATAGACCAAAACCGAAAGCAACAGAAAACCAATATTGAAGTTTAAATCGCTAAACTTAATGCTATTAAAATTTTGGAAGAGGTATCTGAAAATGAAGAAAAAGATCAGAAGTATGATTGCATATTTGGCAATGTTAAGAATCCTGTCCTTTTTCATGTTACGGTTTTTTCAATATCCAAATATAATTCGGACAAACCCAATAGGCAATTTTTAAAATAAACAAATAGAACTTTTGTTTCGCAGAATCCTGAGTAATCATATCGTTAGCGCAAAATTTGTCAGGGTATCGAATCACCTTTTTTGTGTAGTCAATTATAGCGAACTTCCTGACCAGCCTCTTCAATCCCCAATAAGTCAGGTGGGTTTCGTAATAATATTTCCCCTTTCCCATAAGCCTCATGTACCCATGCGCCATAAATTTTGGCATAACGGATAGAAGAGGAAGATTGTAATGTCCCTCCATCCACACAAGCCTGTTACCCGCAGAGAAAAAACAAATGCCGCCCGGTTTCAGTACCCGAAAAATTTCTTTGATAAGTATTTTGGAATCCGGCACATGCTCATAAACCTGGGTGCAGTTTATCACATCGAATGATTCGTCCTGAAAAGGCAGGTTCATAGAATCACCTACAAGGTATTTCAGTTTTTCGTTTTGAAAGTTCTTTTGAGCAAATGCAATAGCTTTCTCGTCAATGTCTACTCCTGTTGTCGATAAAAAGCTACCGCTCAGTAAATGAGTGATAATTCCTGTCGATGATCCGATATCCAATAGGTTAAGGTTATCCATTCCTTCCTGGAGATAGTCCGACAAAACCGCCTGTATCTTCTTTGCCTTGATTTCTCTTCCAGCGAAATCGTAGAGAATAGGATCAATATCCGAATAGTTGTGCTGATATTTCAACGCTGATTTCATACTTTCTCAATTAATAAAAAGGTATGCAGCGAGGGCAATTTCCATCCGCCAAACCATCTGTCCCATTTTCCTGTGCATCTGTAAATCCACCCCATGTGCTTAAATATCCTGGCCAAAAGATAAATGGGGATAATGAATAATGTGGTCACCGGAGTTCGTTTCTCTTTTATGATATCGCCTCCACATTCTCTTATCTTCCTTTTTAGATCTTTGGCTGCGAAGCAATTTCCGGCTGTCTTACTTTTATCTTTTGTGAAAAGGTTCAACAATCCAAACCCCGAAGAAAAGACCCTCCCGGACTTTAATGGTTCAATAAGAATGATCTTCCCGTTTTCATTTGTGTGATCTAAAAGTTCCCTTAGGGTTTGTTCCACTTCCTCTTTCGGAACATACATCAGCACTGCCACACAAACGATAAGATCAAATTTCCCAATGCCATCAGGCAAGGATCCCAGGTTCCCCTGAAAGGCACTACGCCCCGTATTCTTTCTATAAAGTTCCGTATAAGTTGCACTAACATCCAGGCCGGTGATATCGGCATTAGGAAATTTCTTTAAAACCTCCATCGATATCCTTCCATATCCGCATCCCGCATCCAGTATCCTTTGAGAAT
>CAZNRQ010000141.1:0-7565 GCA_964574845.1 uncultured Bacteroidales bacterium | reverse complement strand
ATACTATTAGGCGCGGAAGTAAACCCCTGCAAGTTGATATTTGTCAGACTTTTGGAAGACATAAAAAAAATTCGCCACATATCATTTAGAAGACAAGCAGTCTTTTTCGATAGGCTTCGAGATATTGCGAAGAGAACAAACATACCTTGATGGCTATGTCTTCGATGTCGTTTAGCATCCATTAACAATGTCAATGCCTTATCATCGATATCGTGGTGGCTATCTAGACAATGTAAATGGCAAAGGTTCGATATCGAAGAGCCTTTAAGTCAATTTATTAAAAAGGAAAACATTCGGTGGGATGGTTTGCAATTAAGTGGTGTGTATTAGTAATCCCAGGAACCAGTGATCAACTATAGTTTTGCTACAGGTCAGCTAATATTTTAGGTTCTATGCAAATTCCTTTATAAAGTTCAGTACAAGCAGAATTGTTGTCATTCCCGATACTATCATGTTTATGATAAGGATGATATCCCAAAAAGTATAGCTGTTGTTGTCTTCCATCCTTTATTAATGCTTATCTTGAAACGTAATACTGCCTGATACTCCCCAAATTATTAAGAGATATTCTACTAAAACTTATTCCACATTTTGGGGGATCCTACTGCTTACGATAACCTATGGCTGCATGGCTAGATATGATACCACTGCAATGCTTTTGCAAAAATAAACATTTCAATTAAATACAAAAAAACTTATGCCAAAATGATCAAAAAAAAAAAGACTGCCGCGAAACCGCGACAGCCTTTTCTCTCATTTATTATTAACTAAACCTTAGAAACCTAATGCGGTTAACGCATCGATTGAGTTTTGCAATAAAGCAGTCGAGTATTGTGTGTTGTGAATACCCAAACTATATTCTCTCAAACAGAACTGGAAGTTGATCATAGCAGCTACCTGAGCGTTTTTCAATAATGGGAATTTTGGTTTTGCAGCATTGGTTGCACCTGATCCATAAGGATCTCTCCAATAACCCAAAGGATTGGTCGAAGAACTGTAGATATCAAGGTAACCATCGTAGTTGCCGGTTGAAATACCTGCCCACAGATTCAGAGTAGCATCTGCTTCTTTATGCAGAATGTCATGTCCGCCACCGCAAGCATTGATTTTGGTTGCGAGTTGGTCGAGAAGAGCTTTAACATCGCTTCTGGTAGCTGTCCATTTGTTCGATGTAGCTGAAATAGGACTGGAAGCATGGCAACCTGATACGTTACATCCGTTGAAATTGCCTTTAGCCATAAAAGTATGTCCGCCTGCACCGCCTGTGATAGGAGCCATATGACAATCCTGACAAGTAGCCACTGTAGCATGAGGTGAACTGGTATAAGGAGTAGCTCCCGGAATTTCAATACCACCAACACCGGCATAAACAGCACCAACAGCACCGTAGTGAACGTGCATTCTGTAAGATGGTTTAACATAAATGTTAGTTGCACCTGCTGCGCTATCATAGAAAACAACATTGGGGAAATTAGCCAATGAATCGTAATTCAATAAACGACCAGCAGTTGTTGCACTACAAGTCAAAGGACGTGGTTGGTGACACTTAATACAAAGGTTGCTTTTTCCACCGCCTTGAGTTAGGTTGATGGTTTTAGCACCGCCCCACATGGTCATAGGAACAGGACCGGTAGTGGTGAAAGCTGCGATATCAGAATAACCATAAGTAGTATGAAGACTGCTATGGCAAGTCTTGCAACTAAATGAACCGAAAGCTGCGCTAGCAACAGTAGCATATGGATTTATCCATTTGCCTGAACCTGCATCATAAGTGAAAACGGTTGAGGTGTTGTTGGCACAAACATATCTGAAACCTTCCTGCTCGTGGCAAACGCCGCAAGTAGTGTTACCGGTTTCTTCTCCGGCGGTTGCGCCGTATGAATGTTTTGAAAGCGCATACTCATCAACCACTCTGTCTACAACAGTAGGGTTATGACATTCTTTACAGGTAGCAATTGCATCTGCTCCGTCTTTTCCGTCTTTTCCATTTGCTCCTGCGGGACCTTCTTTGTTACATCCGGTCAGGGCAATCATGATAGTAGCTGAAGCTACCAAAATACCAGTTAAAAATTTTCTCATTGTTAAATTGTTTTTTTGGGTTAGTATTATTTTATTTTATTCTGTTTTTTTTCTGAGTTAATTCTGTTTTTTTTCTGAAGAAACTTTCCGATGCAAACATACGATGAAAATAATTCATGCCAAAAAAAAAGTCATGATATAATTCTAATCATCCCCATACAAAAGTCAATATCGTATTGACAAATATCAACAAATCGCATAGTGCTTCCAGTTTTCAAAAGCAAGAAAATATAGACAATCCTGTTCTTTTGATAATTAAGAAAAAAATGTTAAAAAAATAGAAAGTATAAAGGATCTTACCCTTTCAATCCGATATTGGTTAGTTTGTCCAAATCATTTAAAATAATAAGATTTCCTTCTACAGAAATGGTATTATCATCTTTGAATTCCTTCAAAATACGGATGGCACTTTCTTTCGACATAGCTGTCAAATCGGCTAGATCTTGTCGGTTGATACGAATACCTTTTTCCCTGTCTGGGAAAATCTCATTGTTTAAATATAATAATGCTCCAGCAACACGACCGTGCATGCCTTTTTGGGTCAATTCGATAAATTTATAATAATTGAGCAGGGTATGTTGATTGACCCATTTAAAAAGATTCAAAGCAAACTCTTTATTTTCTCTAATTAGATCAGCAAGTACACTTACTTCAATAAAACAGGCAGATGTTTCTTCAACTGCCATTGTGGTAATATGATTCTTGAAATCTGTAAAAAATCCTGGTCCACCAATCAAAGTCAATGGTCGGGCAAATCTTAATATAAGATTTCGGTTATTTATACCTTCAATATACACCTTCACCAATCCTTCGTTGACAATTATAATATGGGTCATGGCCGTGCCTTGCTTAAAGATAGTTTCTCCCGGGCGAAATCTTACCCGACAACGTGCCGCATTTACAAGATCAAATTGTTCTTCTGTCAGGGTATTAAATATGGGCAGCTTGGTGAGACAATCTCCGCAATGCTTAATTAGAGGCTCTTCCATAAAAATAAAGTTCAATAAAGATTTATCACAATTGATATAATACTTATTTTTTCTTGATTTTTGTCAAAAAAAAACTAACATTTGTCGTGGTAAAGATACATTATTTTCATTTTAGCACAAAAAAAAATTGAAATTTAAAAAATAATGCCCCCTAATACACCTTGAATAATTGTTTAATCACTGATGATTTAGACAAATTCTAATAAAAAGGGACAATTCTGAACCAGTTCAAAATCATCCCAAAAAGTCTCCCCGACAGGATTCGAACCTGTGACCCATTGATTAAGAGTCAATTGCTCTACCAGCTGAGCTACGGAGAGAAAAGAAGTGCAAAAATAGAAAATATACTCAAACATGCCCATCTTTTTATAAAAAATCACACAAAATCATTCCATTCCTTTATTTTCCAATATTCAACCTTGATTTTTACACTTTTTGATGCACTGCGACTGGAAAATTTACTATGTTTGACGGCTCAAAAATATTAGGAAAATGAATGACAGAAACTATTTTGAAATGAACCCGGACCCTTTGGTTCAATATCTTAACAAAGCAAAAAAAGATTTCACGAAAGCCGACCTTATAAAATACATCACCGAAAACCATGTCCAGATGGTTAATTTCAGATATGTGGGAGAGGATAACCGTTTAAAAACACTGAATTTTGCCATTAACAACCTGAAACACCTCGACAATTTACTTTCGACAGGCGAAAGAGTGGATGGTTCCAGCTTATTTTCTTATGTGGAAGCCGGATCAAGCGACCTGTATGTGATACCGCGTTTCCGCACTGCTTTTCTGAATCCTTTCACCGAATTGCCCACCTTGGACATTTTGTGCTCCTATTTTAATAAAGAAGGCAAACCTCTTACCTCTTCACCTGAATATATTCTGCACAAAGCCCACAGCACCCTTAAGGAAAAAACCGGTTATACCTATGAAACCATGGGCGAACTGGAATATTATATCATCAGCCAGAGGGAAGAATTATTCAGAACCACCGACCAAAAAGGATATCATGAGTCGGGACCCTTCAACAAATTTGAAGATTTCCGGGTTGAGGCCATGCAATTGATATCGCGTTGCGGTGGAAAGATCAAATACGGACACTCTGAGGTAGGAAATTTTTCTATTGACGGTTTGGATTACGAGCAAAACGAAATAGAGTTTCTGCCCGTTGACGTAGAAGAATCAGCCGAACAACTGATCATTTCGAAATGGATTATCCGCAATCTCGCTTATAAATATGGTGTAAATGTAACCTTTGCTCCGAAGATCACGGTAGGTAAGGCAGGAAGTGGTATGCACATTCATACGCGACTGATGAAAGACGGTCGTAACGCCATGGTCGATTGCGGAAACATAAGCAACGTAGCCCGCAGGGTAATTGCAGGATATCTTGCACTGGCGCCATCGCTCACCGCATTTGGCAACACCAATCCTACCTCCTACTTCCGCCTGGTACCTCATCAGGAAGCTCCTACCAATATTTGCTGGGGCGACCGCAACAGATCGGTGTTGGTTCGCGTTCCTCTGGGCTGGTGTGGTATCAATGATATGATCACCAAGGCAAACCCGCTTGAACCCGTTCCTACGGATGATTTCAGCGATAAGCAAACCGTTGAGTTCCGTTGTCCTGATGGTTCGGCAGATATTTATCTTCTCTTGGCTGGTCTGACAGTTGCTGCACGCCATGGTTTGGAAATGGAAAATGCCATTGAATACGCCAACAACAGCTACGTGGATGTGAATATTTTCTCTGAAAAACACAAAGAAAAAGTAAAGGATCTGAAAACCTTGCCTTTCTCATGCTGGGATTCGGCTGAAATGCTGGAAAAGCAAGCTGAGATATACATGAAATACGACGTTTTCTCACAGAACATTATTGATGGACTCATCAAAAACCTGAAGAAATTCGAAGATAAGGATCTCAGGTCAAGGCTTAAAGATAATGAAGCAGAAATGCTGGCCATGGTTCAGCAATTCTTCCATTGCGGATAATTTTTCACAAGAAATTTTCTATTATATCCTATTGTTCCGAAAAGATCTTCAGGATCATTATGAAGGTTTGTAAACTTCGGGATGAGGGACTTTCTACACATCACATGATATTTAAAATTTTTGTGGTAATTTTGTTGATGTTGCATGCAAATCTTATAAAGTAACATGACTCCACCTACCAAGGTCCTCTATATTTCCTATGACGGCATGACCGACCCCCTCGGACAATCGCAGGTTATTCCTTATATAGAAGGATTAACCAAGAAGGGCCTTGAGTTTCACCTCCTCAGTTGTGAGAAACCGGAACGATTTGCGACGGAATTTGCACAGATAAGCGAAAAGCTTCTGCAGGCAAATATCCATTGGCACCCCATACCCTATACCTCCCGGCCTCCCGTTCTTTCCACTTTGAAAGACATAAGAAGGTTGAAAAAGGAAGCTACATTATTACATGGTGAACATCATTTTCAAGCCACTCATTGCCGAAGTTATATTGCAGCTTTTGTAGGGTTAATGCTAAAAAAGAAAGAAAAGGTCCCTTTCATCTTTGATATGAGGGGTTTTTGGGCCGATGAACGCATTGACGGCAAATTGTGGAACATAAAAAATCCGGTTTTCTACCTTATTTATAAATATTTCAAGAAAAAGGAAAAAGAGTTTCTCCACCATTCAGACCATGTGGTTACTTTGACGGAGAAAGGGAAATCAGAGATCATTCAAAACTTTGGGTTAAAGCAAATCCCTGAGATCAGCGTTATACCCTGCTGCGTTGATCATGAGCTTTTTTCCGGAGACAAGGTGTCTGAAACAGAAAAAAAGTGTTGGGCAGATAAACTGAAAATAAAAAGTGATGATCTTATCATTTCTTATTCGGGATCAGTCGGAACCTGGTATATGCTGGAAGAGATGCTTGACTTTTTTAATGCCTTAATTAAAAAGTATTCCAATGCAAAGTTCTTGTTCATCACCCTCGACGAACCCGAAAAGATAATGTCAGCTTGTAAGAATAAGAATATAAAACCTGACAAAATCATTATTTGCAAAGCCAAAAGGAATGAAATGCCGGTACTATTATCTTTAAGTACTCTTTCTTTGTTCTTTATCAAACCGGCTTACTCCAAAAAAGCAAGTTCACCCACCAAAATGGGCGAACTGATGAGTATGGGAATACCTTTTATTACAAATTCCGGGGTTGGCGATATAGACCTATTGGTCAATCAATATAAAGTCGGCATTGCCATCAAGGATCAGACCGAAGCGGCCTATCGTGAGGCAATACAGTCAATTCCGGCTTTATTAAAACAGGACATTGAAGTCAGTAAAGAGGTGGCAAAAACCAAATACTCTCTGGAATTTGGAGTTGCCTCTTACTATAATATTTATAACCAACTGAAGCAAAAATCGTCGAAGTGATTTATCCTGAAAGTTTCGAGAAAAAGATAGGTTTCGAAAAGATCATTTTGCAGGTCAAAGATCTTTGTTTAAGTGAACTTGGGCGATCAAAAGCAGAACAGATCCGCTTTTCAAATGCTTTTAACAAGATACAGCAGCAATTGGAGCTTACCGATGAATTTCTGAAACTTCTTCAATATGGAAAGCAATTCCCGTCGCAGGACTATTATGACCTGATACCCGAACTTCAAAGAATACGCACCGAAGGAACCTTTATAGAACTTGAGAAACTTGGAGAGTTGCGGCTTTCCTACCTTGCCATTTGCGAGATTGTTGAATACTTTACCGAAGAACAGGAAAGCTATCCTCAACTTTTCAAACTCTCACAATCTGTCATAACCATTCCTGAGATCAATGCGGCCATCAACCGCATATTGGATGATAAAGGTTATATTAAAGACAGTGCTTCCGAGGCTTTGAAGAAAATACGCGCCGACATCACCTCCACTCAGGTGCTGATAGAAAAACGAATCCGGCAGATCTTCCAGGGACTGAAACGGGAAGGTGTCATCAACGAAGATGTTGAGATCACCATGCGAAACGGCCGTTGTGTGATCCCGGTTGCTGCGGCCAGCAAAAGGAAAGTGAAAGGATTCATTCATGATGAATCATCTTCTGGTCAAACCGTATTCATTGAACCTTCGGAAATATTCGAACTGAACAATTCGCTGCGCGAACTGGAAACGGCTGAAAAAAAGGAGATCATTAAGATACTAAAGCAATTTACCGATTTTTTAAGACCCTTTCTGGCTGATCTTACAGCTTCTTACAATTATCTGGGAGAAATTGACCTGATCAGGGCCAAGGCTGCCTGGGCAAAGGATTCAAAATCCATAAAACCCATTTTATCCAAAGGGGAAAAAATTATCTGGTTCGGAGCTTATAATCCTTTGCTGGAACAACATTTGAAAACACAAGGGAAATCGGTGGTCCCCTTTGATCTGACGCTGGATACTGACCAAAGGATATTGGTCATTTCAGGACCCAATGCCGGTGGAAAATCCGTATGTCTGAAAACCGCAGGCTTGTTGCAATATATGCTTC
>CAZNRQ010000140.1:0-7616 GCA_964574845.1 uncultured Bacteroidales bacterium | reverse complement strand
ATAAAAAGAAATCATACCTTTTCATAATCAATCTGCGGAGACTTGTGCTGAGCGTAGTCGAAGCATCTGCGTCTCCTCCGTTGTGCGTAGTTTGTAACTACGCACCTTCACCAAATTCGTATTACGGCTTCAAGCCGTGCTACGTATCATCCTTTGCCAATCATCCATCTGTTGAGCGTAGTTTAAAACTACGCTCCGCTTTGCATCCGTTGTGCGTAGTTTATAACTACCCACCTATCCCAAAATAATACCGCCCCAATTCAAAAACATTTTCGCTCTATAGAATGAAAATAGTTTTAATTTTACCATAAAAAAAAACTGCCCTCTTATGAAAAGAGCTTTTCTTCTTATGGCTTTGCTGTGCCTCAGTCTGCGCCTGTCGGCACAGGACCCCAACTTTTTCGATTATCAGAAGATCAACCGCTGGTTCACCCGATTGGAGCTGAATAATGTAGTGCTGGTGACCGATACCCTTATACAGAAGTACCCCCGTTCGGGCGATATGTACTTCAACCGTGCCCTGGCCGAATACTACCTCAACGACCAAATCGCGGCAGCCAGAGATTTCACTCAGGCGGTGAAATGCGGTTATAAAAAAGATGCCGACTTCATACGATGGAGGACCTCCCTCTCCTTCCGCGTCAGAACCCTGGTGGATGTGTATACCGATTTCAATACCCTCGACAGTCTGAACGGTTTCAAACAGCGCTTTGGCCGCAAAGATTCGCTACAGGGGGCCATGCGTCAGCAACGCAGCTGCTACGATGTCAGTTTTTATGATCTAACCGTGAAGATACTGCCCAAAACCAAAGCCATTGAAGGCAGCAGCCTCATATATTTCAAAACCCTCAGCCCTACCCAACAAATTCAGATAGACCTGTTCGAAAACCTGAGCATACACTCCATCAGCTGGAAAGGAAAGCCCATGAAATTTACGCGTACCTATAATGCCGTCTTTGTCAGTTTCCCCGAAATGCTTACTCAGGGATCAGAGCAAGTGATCAGCGTAAGCTACGGCGGCAAGCCTGTAGAATCTAAAACTCCCCCCTGGGACGGAGGTTTTGTTTGGAAAAAGAATCAGGGCAATTGGTGGATAGGCGTGGCCTGCGAACATATGGGAGCCTCTTCGTGGTGGCCCTGCAAAGATCATCTTTCGGACAAGCCCGACTCCATGCGCATACACGTCCAGGTGCCCGAAGGCTATCAGGCCGTAGCCAACGGCAACCTGCGTTCGCAGCATCCCATCAAGGGTCATTACACCGACTTCGAATGGTTCGTAAGCTACCCCATCAACAGCTATAACGCCACCTTCTATATGGGCAAATTTGTCAACTTCAACGAGGTGCATACCAACGCCGGCGGCAAGTGCCCCTTCGATTTCTATGTCTTAAGCCAAAACCTCGATCTTGCCCGTAACTATTACAATCAGACCAAAGATATAGTAACCATTTACGAAAAGCTTTACGGCGATTATCCTTACGAGCGCGATGGGCTGGCCATGGTCGAGGCCCCTTATGCGGGCATGGAGCATCAAAGCGCCATTGCCATTGGCGATGAATATGGCAAAAAGAAACGCCGCAACTACGAAGAGGAGGACTATGATTATCTTTTGGTACACGAAACGGCCCACGAATGGTGGGGCAATGCCATTGCTGTGGGCGATATGGCGGACATATGGTTGAGCGAAGGTTTTGCCACCTACTCCGAACATCTGTTCATGGAGCAGAAGTATGGCTACAACGAATACCTGAAATTGGTGGCCAAGAACATGGAAAATGTCGAAAACATATGGCCCGTGGTGGGTCCGCGCGATGTCAACGCCAATGCTTTTCTGGGAGGCGATGTTTACTACAAGGGAGCCGCCATGCTACACAACCTCCGCTGCGAGATCAACCGCGACAGTCTGTTCTTTGCCATCATCAAAGGATTCTTTGCGGCTTACGAATACAAGATATCCGCCACACAAGACTTCATCACTTTCGTGAATAAGGCCACAGGCAAAGACTACACGGATTTTTTCACCAAATTCCTCTACGATGCCGAGCCACCTATGCTGCAATATTCCTATTCCCTAAAAGATAATCATCTGGTCTTTACCTATCAATGGATAGGTGTAGGCAAAAACTTCAGCATGCCCTTTGGGTTGGTGCTCAACGGCGACAAAAGCATACGACTGGAAGGCGGCAGCCAACCGCAGACCTACGAAGCCGCTGATGTAAAAACATTTTATATCCCCAACGAGTTGAGGTACGACAAGAACATCTACCAGAAAAATTCCTTCACTTATTTCTGGACCCGCTGGTTGAAATAAACATAGCTCGGTAAAAAAGGTTGAACCTTATAAAACGCTGTTTTATCTGTCCTTTTATAATGTCGCCTCCCGATACTTTGTGTAAGGGACAGGCTCTAATGGGCTTGATTTTCTTGGTTTTCATAACTCTACCAAAATACCGCCTCTACGAGGCTTTTAAAAAGGACCAGAGGTCCGAAATTATGGTAGAATATCCAATGGCATAAGGACAATAAGTGCCGTCCCGAAGGGATGCCTATGGCATAGGCACGGCATTATTTATATTTTAAATTTTATCGACAAAAGTGGTTCTGTCTTCCGGCTTCGGACTCCGGTCTTCGGTCTTCCGTCTTCCTACTTCCTACTGTATCAAAATCTTCTCCACCTTATAATCATTGCCACTGCGGAAACGGATCAGATAGACACCTTTATCGGCATCGGAAAGATCGATATTTTGCTGTAGATTGCCCATAGGTTTGTTGTGGTAAACCACTTTGCCCTGCATATTGTAAATACTGATCTCGCCCAGGGATTCGGAGGAAGTAAGGGTGAAACTTCCGTTGCAGGGATTGGGATAAACCGAAAAAGCAGCGGCCTGCACTTCATCCACTGAAGTAATCACCGATCCCAGTATATAAATGTCGTCAATCTTGGTAGTTCCTGTAGAGATCACCAAAGCCGGAGGAGAGATAGAAGTATCGCTGGTCATGATCCAGCGCACCAACACCGAAGCCTGATTGTTGCATGCCACCGGAATGGCCGCATTGGTTATAACCGCCGAAGTCCAGTTGTTGGCATTTACTACATTGGTTCCGGGAATATCGGTCCAACTGCCCGAACCCACTTTATATTGCGCTTTCCAGTCGCGTGGTCCGGGGTATGATCCGCCCGCAGTTTGCTTGGAATACAATTTCAGGTTGTTATAATTGGTAGTGTTGACTTCTATCTGCCAGTATTTGGTGTTATAGCCTCCATCCCATCCTGTGGCCTGAGCTGCTTTGGTGGTGAGTCCGTTTTTGCTGAAATCAATGGTACTCGTGCCACCCACCGTGGTAATACTCATGGTGGCATTGGCGGCATTGTGATGATCGGGGTTGGCATCAGCCGCACCTCCTGTGGGGAAGGTCCAGGCTGCTATTGTATCCTGTCCGTATGTGGAAAGGCTGATTACGCTTACGATGATTGAAATAAAGAATAGTTTTGTTTTCATAAAAATGTATGTTTAGTTAAGAACAAATTAAGTAACAAGTGCAAAAAAAACTCTCACCAGCTAAAAGAAACCTCAAACAAAATGAACCTTCCGGGGGATAACAATCCCTTGGAATCTTCCCACTTTTTGTTCAGAATATCCTGAACAGTAAGCGCTACACCAATCTTATTGTAAAAGGTGCGTTGCAGTTTCACATCAAAAGTATAATAGGCGTCCAGTTGCTGTGTATTCTCATCATCCACCCACACTTTATCGTAAAATTTCCCGGTAAGGGTAGCATTCACAATACGATTGCTCCAGATAAAAGCCCCGGCCAACGAATTTTTGGGCACATTGGTCAGGTAATTACCTGTAATATCTTTGGTCGACCCTGAGTCAGCCTTAAAGGAAGCTATTTTTGAGTTGTTGTAGGTATAGCAGGCAATAAAACTGATATTCTTTCGGATCTGAAAAGATGCCTTACATTCCAAACCGGCAATATCTACCCTGCCAACATTCTGGCGTTTGATAACAGGTTTCTTGCTGGTTCCTGAAGTATATACGGAATCACCGGTTGCCACGAAATACTGGAAGTCTGTCCCTATGGAATAAAATATACCGGGTTGCAAAAGCAACCATTTGGTAGGGTGCAGACCTGCCCCTATTTCGAAGGATTGAATACGCTCGGGTTTCAGATCGGGATTGGCCAGCTTGAATCCCTTGTTTACATCGCCTGTGCGACTGATATCCGAAACATTGGCCGGGCGGAAACCTGAGGAATACAGCGCATAAACATTATAATTGGAACTGATCAGGTATTTAATGCCCAGCTTGGGACTAAAAGCAAACCAGTCCTTATCGGTAAAATCTGCCTGATAAGCCGTAAGGAAAGAAGTAGCCAGGGTGGGCGAATAGATGTGGAAAACCCCATCGTAGAAACGCACCCAATCGTAGCGCAGCGAACCCAAAATAACCAGTTTTTCTTTGCACAGGGTAAGCTCATCCTGCACAAAAACTCCGGCAAAATTCATTTTGGCATTGTTCACAATGGTATCGGTGGAAGTATGATAATCGTCGTCGGAAGCAGTGGTCCCTGATTTCAGATCGCCACCGGCAGTCAGATAATTATGTTTTCCCAGCCTTGCGGAATAAGAAAACCACAATCCACCATCCATGGTGTTGGTGTGTGTATTATAAAAAGTATAATTACCCGAGGATTTTACAGATTCATTTTGTTTCAGGTAAATATCTTTTTTAAAAAAGCCATTGATATGAATCTCGGATTTAGCAGTAGTACGATTATATCCTACACGAACAAAATGAGTATGATACCGGTTAAAACTACCTTCTTCCTCATAAAAACGGCTTCCATTGCCCCGATTATCATAAGAATACTGGTAAGCAGCTTCCAGATAATTGTCCTTAGCGAACATGTAACCTACCTTAAAGGCAGTGTTGTATTCGGCCAAATAAGTTTTCACATCAGTGGAAACGCGAATGGAATCGGGAGGCATGATATAGCCTGCACTTTTGCGGTAGAATCCGCTGGCTCCCCAATAGAGGCCCTTGTTATTTTTCCCCTGAAATCCTTTGAAACTGACCGCTCCTCCTTCCGTATTAAAGGTACCAATGAACAGTCGGGCTTTGATTTCAATGGGCTTTTGCGGTTTCTGCGTATTAATGTTGATCACACCTGCCATTGCATTGGCCCCGTAAAGGGAAGAGTTGGGTCCTTTCAGTACGTCCACATTTTCTACTTCATCTACATTCACCTTGTTCCATATATTGGCACTTCCGTCGAACAGGCTGTAAGGAATACCATCTAATAGTATTAAGGTTTGAATATTACGATTGAGACCGCGAATGCCAATATCACCCGTCTTATTAAAAATGCCATAGCTGCGCGAAGAGCTTAATCCCGGCACAAGCAGAAAAGCATCGTCGAGGGTAACCACCGGCAATTGCTGTATGGTCTGTTTGCTAACCACATCAATGCTGGCCGGGACCTTATCTCCTTTCATACTGCGGGAGGCAGAGATGGTTACGGAAGAAATATCCAAAACGGCAGGCCGCATGCGGAATTCCAGATAACGGTCGGTCTTCTTGCCTATTGCTATAAGCACCGTATCGGTCTGATAACCGATGTAGCTCAGGCATAAGTGATATTTGCCTTCCGGAAGGTTCTTAAAACTAAATACCCCTTCCTCGTTGCTGGATGTTGCCTGATGATTCTCTGAAATAACTACGGAGGCACCTTTCATCAGGCTGCCCGTTTGAGCATCGGTCACCATACCACTGATCTTATTCTGCGCCATGACCGGCATCAGAAAAAAGACAAAAAGCAGCGGTATAAGAATTCGTTTTATCATTCCTGAATGAGAATATTTACGTTAACTGATCCGGTATCCAATCCCGTCACCTGCTCCACATGAAACAAACCGTATTTGCTGTGGGCCGTCTTAAAAGCATAGATATCACCTGCCACCAGGTTCTTGGCTTTGCGTTTGCCATTGATCTCAGAATATGCCACCAGCAAAAGACTATCGTTAGCTGCGGCCGTGAAATCGGCATAGGTCAGGGTAGTCTTATAATAACGCGTTTCGTTCTTCAGGGTCCAGTTGTCCAAAGCAGCGGCGCCGGTATAAATGGAAGGATCAATATTGGCATTGGGCGAGGCTATGGTATTGGCATCGCTGCTGGTTATATCATAATAATAGCACATCTCGATAGAATCCTGATGAGCAAAGGCAGAATCCAGAAAGAAATACTGACCCGAAATCAAACTTAAGAAACTACCGTAAAGAGTGGAGCCCTGTGCCCCCATAGTAGCATCAATATGCCTGATGTTGCCATACAAGGAAGTGGGGTCCTTGGTAGTAACAAAAGAAACGGAAGCATTGCCGCCATTCTTATCAATGGCAATAAAGGTCCATTTTTCGTTGTTGTAAACCCCTTTGGTAAGTATCTTGGATATCCTGATGGTCTCGTTGTTGACTCCTGTATCAAAATAATTGGTAACAATGCCATCGTGCTCGTTGCGGATGATGATATTGGTGATGTTGGCATCGCCTCCAAATTCAGCATTCAGTTGCACTTTAAAATTCTTCCCGACAGCCATAACAGAATCCTTGAACACATAACCCGATTCTGTAGTTAAGTAAATGGAGGGCGGAATAGTTTCCTTTTTCTTACAGGCTGCAAAGAAAATAATAATAAGCGCTACAGTAAACAATGAGGTTATGCACTTTCTTTCATAACGACAGCCAAAACTTTTCCACTGAGTTCGCATAAGAATATCAGATCAAATCTTCTTTTTAATCAGGGTAAAAACTCCAAGGGCTATGAGTCCGCCTGTGGCGCCAAAAACAAAATGCATCACCATAGGATACCAGAATCCTCCTGCAAATGAACCGTAAAAAATACCGGCAGTAAGGGAAAGTATCAGACGGAGAACAGGAAGTGTCATATAAGCAATTCCGGAAAGCAGGCCGACAAATATTAAATGATGGTTCTTCGACCGGAAAACAGAGTAAAAAACATCCAGCAATAATCCGGGGGCCATATACAGCACGGGCATGAAGGGATCTCTGAAACCTAAAGGCAGAAGCAACATGAAGGCAGCACCCAGACTGGAAAGACTGGAAGCATACTTTTTCTTTGAAAACAAACGACCCGAAAACAATAATGCCATGTACACCACACCCCAATGTCCCGGCAAATGAAGCGGAAAACGGAAACGTGCATGCAATACCACACCCACTGCTCCTATCAGAGTCAGTAATACAATCTCTAAAATACTGAGAGAAATATTAGTTGGAAATGTTCTTGATGAGGTCTTTTGAGATAACTGTGTATTCATTAGCTACATTATTAATCGGTTCTACATACAGAACAGCCTGAGAGTCTTTTAGAACAGGTCTCCACCATTCCGTCAATAATACCGTTTCAAAAGTAAATAAATTTTTATTATCCAGCGTTTTTATCGCCTGAACTCCGGTAATTTTTAATATTTCTTCTGCCGTATAACGCCCAAATATCTCGCGCATACCTTTTGCCAGGAGAAATCTGCCGTCGTTTCCGGCTGAGTGCAATCCCACAGCAGCGAGTGAACCTATGATCCCCTGCTTTGTTCCGGTG
>CAZNRQ010000139.1:4678-7623 GCA_964574845.1 uncultured Bacteroidales bacterium | reverse complement strand
CCTTTTAAAAATGATATAAACACTACTCCTCAGCTTGCTACTGTCAATGAGAATGCCATCGCTTTGTCAGACCAACAGAAAATGGAAGAGAATAAAAAAGAAATCACTGATAAGACTTCCGAAATGCCTGACGTAAAGATAATGCTTCAGACAGAAGTTCAGTCAAGCACCAGCACTGATAGTTCGGATAATCTTATAAGCGAAGATGCTGAAAATATTCTGCTAAACTCAAATAATAACTCAAACCCGGGGGTAAACAAGAAATCTTCTTTGTTGTGGTCGGTTGGATTAGATCTGGGACACTCAATCCTTCAGACTGGTTTTATTAATACCAAGGAAAAGGTTTCAGATGATGTTTCAGCTTTTCAAACTGCATTGAACTTTCCTTCAGGTTTTGTCGGGCTGAATATCAGGGCAGAGAAAAGGCATTTCTTTTTCGATTTCGGTTTACAGTATGCCAGTTTTTCAGAGAAGATATCTACTGATCAACTTTTGTATAATCCAACTGAATTTCAGAGTTTAGAATTTCTTGGACAAAATACTATTATTGATACCAGTGGATACTGGCATTATTTCTATCTAAGCACCACTTCTATAACCATAATAGATTCGATCTGGACTTTGCGAAATGATACCACATTTATCAACTTGTATGATACTGCCTTTTTGCAGAGGTATGATACTTTGAAAAATCCCTCGTGGGTCAATACCTACTCCCAATTTGAGTTCCCTATCAATGTAGGTTGGATGAAAAGTTTTGGCAAGGTAAATCTGGGAATAAGCACGGGTCCTATCTTTAGCTTGCTGGTAGGAACCAAAGGCAAAGTACCTTACCATTATAATAACGGAACCGAATTGATAGCCACCCCGCAGGAATTCAAGGCATTTAAATTGGGTATCTCCTGGCAAATTACCGGCTTGATAAATTATCAGCTGACCGATAGAATGACGATTGAATTTATGCCATATTATAGAAGAACTTTATTGCCTTATATATCAGCGGTAAGTTCGGCTGTTTTAAGAAATAATTCATTCGGACTTCAGTTAGGTTTTCGATATTATTTTTGATCTCAGGCAACCATTACGAAATACCGTGTTTAACTAGAAACGTTTAAAATATTCAATATGAGAAAATTATTTGTAATCTTTTTGTTCGCTCTCATAGCTTCCAATGCTAATGCTCAGACATTCTGTCGTGCTGATTTCCTTATGCAATATAATTCCCTGCTGGGGACCTTAAATCTTACTGACAGCTCCTATAATACCGATTCCTCGGCCATCAATATCACTCATAGGGTATGGAATGTTAAATTCTATAATGACACCAATATTTTTGTACCTATATCAACTATTATAGATAGTACGGTTAATCCTGCAATTCAGGTACCATCAAATTTTATGGGTAAAGTTAGAGTTCTTTATCATATCACTACGGCCAATTCTTGTTCCGATTACCTATATGATTCTCTCTACATCAACATGATACCCAATGTTCTCTGCCAGGCTGCTTTTACCTTTAATTATGATTCCTTAACAAACATACTATATTTACTGGATACGTCTTATAATAGCAATTGGGCGCCTATTACTGTGAATACCTGGGGATGGACTGCCCAATACGGAGGCGCAGTTTATCAATATAATACTCAGAATCCGGTGATTCAACTGAATGGAGCTTCCAATAATATCTCCGTTTGTTTGACTATAAATTCCGAAAACTTTTGCCAGAATACTTTTTGCAATGTAATTTCATTAAACGGGATTTCACTGGATACTTGTGTGTCTTCCTTCACCTTTACCATCGATTCTACTGGTAATCCTCCGATTATGTATTGCACCGACAATTCGCATACCACCTCGGGAACAATTAACTACAGATTTTGGATTCTATATCGTAATGGTAGTCAATATGCAACTTCCTATTCCCAAAACCCCATATTTACCCTGCAACCTACCGGGAATTATCAGATTTGTCTTACCATGGGGTCTACCGGTGGATGCACTGATTCGCACTGTGCGTATTTTAGTATGGGATCCACCGGCAATTGCCAGCTAACTGCAAATGCTTTACTCACCCATGTTTCTGTGATAAATGGTCATGATGGCTCCATTGATCTTACGGTAACCGGAGGTATACCTCCATTTTCCTATTTATGGAATACAGGGGATACCACCCAGGATATTTCGAATTTGTCAAGTGGTATTTATACGGTGGCAATTTCATCTTCCCCGGCTTGTCCGACTTATACTTTTTCTTATACCATTCTGCAACCATATGATTCTCTTAATATCATTGTTGATACATTGTATTCCAACATCATCGATACTTGTTTTGGTTTTACTGTCGATAGTTTCTATGTTGCGGGCATCAATGTGCAGGGCAATTCTGTTCTGGTCGAATGGGTTTTGATTGGCGGGCTTGATACAGCCATATTGGATGTTAATTATGACTATTCCTATTTCGGCTCTCAAATTGTTGTGCTTACGGTCAATTGCAATGGTGCAAAAGACCTTGCTACCTATATTAGCTACATTTACATTAATCAGGCACTTAATGTGTCAGAAAATGATCAGGAAGACCTTGTCAAACTTTATCCCAATCCCGTTGCCGATCTTCTTAACATCAGCTTTGGAGATAAATGCAAAAAACCTTTGGATGTCAGGATCTTTTCAAATATAGGTCAGCAGGTTTATTGCACGACAGTGGCTGCTTATACCGATCATCAACAGATTGATGTAAGCTCTTTTTCCTCCGGATTTTATTTCGTTCGTTTCTATTCAGAGAATGGCAAACCCATAATCAGGAAATTTGTAAAATAATTTCAATCGATCTCGATGAAATTCATTTAGAAAAATATTAAGAGATTTTCTAATAATAATTTAGTATAAAAGCCATTAGAAATAAAAATAATTTTAATTTTACAGGCAACCTTTTAAAATATCCG
>CAZNRQ010000139.1:0-4668 GCA_964574845.1 uncultured Bacteroidales bacterium | reverse complement strand
GAAATCAAACTTTAAACTTATAACCATGAAAAAACTTCTTACAATTTTATTCTTTGTTGTTATTTCAACCACTACATTTTCTCAGCAGCTTTGCCAGGCATACTTTACTTCTTCTTACAATCCTGCCAGTGGAAACCTGAATTTATATGATCAATCCTATAATTTCGACTCAACCCAAGTCAATGTAACCACTTGGGCCTGGACTCTTCAATACGGTGGCGCTTCCTATACTTATAGCACACAAAACCCGGTTATTCCTCAAAATGGTTACAATGGTCCTATTTTGGTTTGTCTCACTATTTATACCAATTCGTTGATTCCCTGTCAAAGTTCTTGGTGCGATTCGATTTATATTGGTAATCCTCCACCACCTGTTGGCTGTGTGGCTGATTTTACCTATCAAAGTGATACTGCACATAATTTCACTTTTACCGACCAGTCTTACTCCAACAATGGTAGCATAATTGGTTGGAATTGGGTGATTACGAATACCAATACTGGTAACATCGTGTATTCCTCTAATAATTTTCAAAACCCAGTGGTTAACCTGCCTGTTAACCAATATTACCATGTATGCCTTACTATGGCCACTGATAGTGGATGTACAGCAACCACCTGTGAGAATGTTTATGTTAATGATAGCATGAATACCGGTTGCCAGTTAGCGGTTTCAGCTCAGATCAATCAAGTATCCGTAATCAATGGTAACGATGGCGCCATCAATCTGACGGTTACAGGAGGTACTCCGCCATACACCTTTATTTGGAACACTGGCGCCACCACTGAGGACATTTCTAATCTATCAAGTGGAATATATACGGTAGCTATAAGCACAACACCTGCCTGTCCTAATTATACCTACTCTTATTATGTTGGCGAGCCTCTCGATTCCACAAATATCATCATTGATACTTTATATTCTCCTGTCATCGATACTTGTTTAAACTTTGTGGTAGATAGTTTCTATGTTGCCGGCATCACAGTGCAAGGTAATACAGTTATTGTAGAGTGGGTATTCTACGGTGGTGGTGCAATGGCAACTCTCTATGCAACCTACACATATACCAATTTTGGTGGACAAATGGTAGTTCTTTCAGTAAACTGTGGCTCAAAAAGCATTAGCACTTATTCCAGCTACATCTATATAAATCAAGCATTAGGTTTGTCTGAAAACTCAGAAGCTGATCAGTTTAATCTATACCCCAATCCTGTTACCGATATGCTTAATATCAGTTTTAGCTTTCAAAACCACGAATCGTTCTCAGTGAAAATATTCAATAGTGCCGGTCAGCAAGTTTTGGAAAGAACAATTGCTGCCCACACTTCACAGGCAGGTATCAATGTAAATGAATTGCCATCTGGTGTTTACTTCATTCATTTATCTGCAGCCAGTGGAAAACCACTTGTAAAGAAGTTCCTTAAATAATCAATGTGAATTAAATTGTGAAACCGTTCCTTTCATCAGGAACGGTTTTTTTTTACCTTTTCAGCAACTCCGACCTTTAGCAAATAAGCGATGTAATCACTTAGCCAGACGTTTACTTTGTACCCATGATTCATAATATAGTAAAAAAGAAATTTTTAAAATCCCAATCATCCCTTTTTTTATAATTTTGCACTACTTTTATACTGTAAAAACGATTTTTAACGGTTTCCGACATGATTATATACAAATTCAGGATCACTTTAGAAGAGAATGACAATTACCTCAGGGAGATTGAGATTAAGCCGGGACAGACCTTCGAGGATTTCCATAAAGCAATTCTCGATTGTTCGCTCCTTAGCAAAGACGAAATGGCTTCCTTCTTTATTTGTGATATTAAATGGAGAAAACATCAGGAGATCACTTTGGTAAAAACCGAAGAAGAGGATGACCGTCGCCGACCCATCTCCGAAAAACCTCCGGTTAAGTTAATGTCCGAAACAACGCTCAGCAATTGCATAAATAGCCCTAATGAGCAGTTGATCTACATTAACGATTTCCAGAAAGTACATACCTTCTACATCGAATTGTTCAAAATCTACAACAGTGAAGAAAAAGCCAAATTTCCACGTTGTGTAAAAAAAGTCAGCGATCTGCCTAAAATAATTAAGACAATACAGGGTGGCGAACCTACCTCTTTTGTTGAGGAAGATGAAGAAACTATTGATGAATTTGATGTCGAATTCGACGAAAGCCAGATAGGCGACGACGACAGCCTCCTGTTGGGCGATATCTTCGAAGACACAAATCCCGGCGAAATCATTGAATGATCTCCGATCAACTTACTAGTCCTTCTAAATACCTTGTAATCATTGCCGGTCCTACGGCCGTGGGCAAGACATCCACAGCTTTATCTTTGGCCAAACAACTGGGTGCAGACATCATATCGGCCGATTCGCGCCAGTTCTATCGCGAAATGAACATAGGGACGGCAGTTCCTTCCCGCGAAGAACTCGATTATGTAACCCACCATTTCATTGGGAATCTTTCCATTCACGACTACTACAACGTTTTCAAATACGAAAGCGATGCGCTTCAGCTCCTTTCCGTATTATTTCAATCAATGGATGTAGTTATTGCGGTAGGAGGTTCAGGCCTATACATAGACACACTTTGTCATAGCATCGATCTAATGCCTGATGCATCTCCAGAATTGCGCGAACAACTGAATCGCACTTTCGAAACGCAAGGGATAATGCCTCTGCGAAGCCAACTTAAGCTTCTCGATCCTATAAGCTACGATACCATCGATATAGCCAATCCAAAACGCATCATTCGTGCTTTGGAGGTTTGCCTGACAACTGGTAGGCCATATTCAGCCTCATTAAAGAACAAAACCACTGAACGTCCTTTCCGAATTATAAAGATCGGACTCAATCGCGATAGAAGTGAGTTATACGAAATAATCAACCATAGAGTTGAAATTATGATCGAGCAGGGGCTGGAGGCCGAAGCTCGCGATCTGTATAACTTTAAAGGAATAACCGCATTAAATACTGTGGGTTATCGCGAAATGTTTTCTTATTTCGAGGGGGAATATTCCCTCAAGGAAGCCATCGATAAAATAAAAGTCAACACACGTCGCTATGCCAAAAAACAGCTCACCTGGTTTGCGCGCGACAAAGAGTTTCAATGGTTTCATCCCTCTGCTGGCAATGAAATAATCAGATATATAAAGGCAAAGATGTAACTGGTTAACTCCAACTATTAATAGGATTTTTATTTCTGTTTTTTTACCATTGAATTCATTCTAAACAGATGCCTTCGTGAATTCGCCCGGAATACACCCTCGTTCACCGAACGTATTTCTTCGATAGTATAGAAGGAGTGAGGGCTGAATTCGTTCAATATAGTTACAAAATGATTAACATCCTTACGCTTGATAATAGAAAATATCACTTTTACCTTTCCTTTTCCACCTTCTGCATCCAAAAGTGTAAGACCGTAGTTGGCTGACTTCAAATGTTCAATCAGCTCATGTGATTCCACACTTAAAATGACGCGAATAATAACGTTTCCTATCGAAATGCGCTCATCCAGCCACATTCCCACCCAATTTCCCATGGCATAACCTCCGGCATAAGCTACATAGCAGAGTGGGTTATTCAGGTGTTTCATAATTTCGCCAATCGCCAGCAACCATATCAGTGATTCGAAGAATGCGAATATAGGTGCTATGGTCCTGTACCCTTTCGAAACGAAAATCATCCGAAGCGTTCCTACACTCTGATCGAATATTCTGGAACAGAAGATTAACAGGGGAAGTATCACCCAGGTGAATATAGGGGCTTCGCTGGCTAAAAAATTTAAAAGGGTCATAGTATGATTTATAATTTGTGATTAAAACTTCTGACTTCTGTAATCTGATTTCTGAATTCCTAAAACATCTTCCTATAACATCTGCGACGTTTGTGCATGATATGGTCATAGTTTTTCCAGGTCACAATGGCCTTTTGGTTGGTTTCGAAAATCCCGGTTGTTTCCACTGCTTTCACACCGTTGGCTATCATAGCCTGTTGCAATTCATTGATAAGTATTGCCGGAATACCCAGACTTTGCAATTTTGGGTCAACTCCTGTAAGGAAAAGGTCCATTTCTTCCGGATGCTTCAGTGCTTTCAATATCGGTATAAATCCAAAAGGCAATAGTTTTCCATTGGCTTTCTGAAAAGCTTTTGATAAGGAAGGAACACCAATAATAAAACCCGCCAATTCTCCATGTTCTGTCTGAACCAGTTTGACAAAATTAAAGTTCAGCGAACCAAAATATTTATCAACATAATAGTCTCTCATTTTTTTATCAAAACTGATAACAAAGGGCAATTCGTCGAAGGAAGCATTGAGTAGATCGAATACCTTTTCGGTATAGGATAGGAGTTCCTTTTTCGATTTGCAATGAATGATGGTCAGCTTATTTCGTTGTTTGATGAGGTCGGCCAGTCGGGCAGCTTTCTCGGGCACTTCTTTTATGAAGAGGCGAAACTCCACCCAATCAATTTCTTTCGTATATCCATTTTTTTCAAAATGAAGTTGATAATAGGGTAAGTGGTAGGTCGATGCAATCGATGCAATATAATCGAATCCTTCTACCAATAAACCCTGAGTGTCAAGGTTGGTGAATCCCAATGGTCCGAGAACTCCTTCCACCCCTTGTTCTTTGAGCCATGTTTCGGCTGTCTGGAAAAG
>CAZNRQ010000138.1:0-7669 GCA_964574845.1 uncultured Bacteroidales bacterium | reverse complement strand
CAAAGGGAACCGGCTCGCAAGGAATAACAGCAGGAATCATAGAAGTCAAAAGCCTCGACGAACTAAAAACACTGGGTGAAGCCAAGATCAAAGGTAAGATCGTATTCTTCAACCGCCCTGCCGACCCCACTTTTTACAATACATTCAGGGCCTATGGCGGAGCTGCCGATCAGAGGGTTTATGGCCCATCCATTGCAGCATCTTATGGAGCCGTGGCTTCCATCACGCGCTCCCTGACGGTAATCGACCACAAATATCCACATACCGGCATCATGCACTATCTGGACAGTTTACCAAAAATACCGGCCTTTGCCATAAGTACCACGGATGCGGATATACTCAGCAAACTCATAAACAAGCAACCCTCGGTTAACATTTATCTGAAGTCGACCTGCTATGAGTTGCCTGATACTGTTTCGCACAATGTCATTGCCGAGATCAGAGGAAGCGAATTCCCCAAAGAGATTATTGTTGTGGGTGCTCATATCGATGCCTGGGACAATGGCGAAGGGGCTCACGACGATGGAGGTGGGGTGGTCGAGGCCATTGATATTATAAGGTTATTTAAAAAACTCAACTACAAACCACGGCATACCATCCGGATAGTTGAATTCATAGATGAAGAAATGGCTCAGCGCGGGGGCCGTAAATATGCCGAAACCGTTAAAAACAATAACGAAAAGCATATTGCTGCCATCGAATCCGACGAAGGAGCTTTTCTTCCGCAAGGCTTTAGTTATGAAGCAGGAGATAGCGTGACCAAAAAATTTGAAGCATGGAAACCCCTGCTCACTCCTTATGGATTATGGCAGTTTCATAAAGGCTATTCGGGTGTGGATATCAGTTTCCTGGAAGATCAGAAGTTTCCGCTTTTCGGATTGATAACCGATTCGCAGCGCTATTTCAACTATCAACACGCTGCCAGCGATAAGTTTGAAGCAGTGTTTCAACGCGAACTTCAATTGGGAACCGCTTCCATCGCCACCCTGGTCTATCTGATCGACAAATACGGATTATAATAAGAATGCATAATGATTAAAAAGATTCTCTTCACTATTTTGACGGTCCTACTGGGACTGGTATTTATATTTTCCGCCTTAACCAAACTCTACCCCATAGAATTATTTGAGCTGACCCTCATCGACCTCAAGGTTTCCAATTGGGCCACTGCCCCGGTTATTGCACGTTTGATGATTGCCAGTGAATTTCTTATCGGAGGCTTACTAATTCTTAATATCAATCTTAAGAAATTCACCTTAAAAGCCACCATTGCCGTTCTGGTGTTCTTCACCATATATCTGATCATTCAACTGGCAGTAGAAGGCAATCAGGGCAATTGTAAATGTTTCGGCAATGTGCTTAAGATGTCGCCTCTGGAGTCTATCATAAAAAACCTCGTCATGCTTTTGATAGCTGTTATTCTGTATATCTGGCACAAGGGTTTTAATTTACCATTTAAAAAGATCATTATACCGGTGATTTGCCTTACTTCTTTGGCGCTACCATTTATTCTGAATCCTCCCGATTTTATTATGGCTTACCAGTCGCGACAAGAAACCGTCGGTTACAAAATGAACCTCGACACGCTATACAATAGCCCTGACATAAAAAAACCAGAATTGGAACTGCGAAAAGGAAAGCATATTCTGGCCTTCATGAGTTTGACCTGTTCGCATTGCAAAGTAGCGGCTTATAAAATGCATGTAATTAAAGAAGAGGACCCTGAGATATCTTTCTACTTTATTTTCAATGGCGACCTTAAGAATCTTCAGCCGTTCTATAATGAAACTAAAACTTCTGATATTCCCCACATGATCCTAAATGGGAAAAGATTTGTAGATCTGGGAGGTTACATTATGCCGTCTATAGTTTTTCTAAACAATTCTATTGTTGAGCAGAAAACAGATTACCTGAATTTATCGGAGGAAAAACTGAAGCTTTGGTATAATAATTAACTTAGCAGCAGAAATATTTTCTCAGAGTAAAATATTTTTGCGTAGATAAAATAATTTTAATAATTTTGCATCTATAATACAATTCCTTAACCACATTAAAATAAATAACATTATGAAAAGAGTTGCTTTTTTATTCGTAGCATTATTTTTTGTTGCATTAACCCTTACTTCTTGTTTGAAAAGCAGAGTATGCGAATGCAGATCAACTATTAACCCTACTGCTGACCAAAATTATACAATAGGACCAGGCAGTAAATCAACAGCAACAGCTGATTGTGAAAACTATCAATTCGATGGAAGAACTTCTTCAGCTCCCGATTACACCTGCACTTTGCAGTAGTTCTCTAAATAGAATATTAAAAAAGCATCAGCCAGTTGGCTGATGTTTTTTTTATCGGTACAGACACTTGTAACTGGTTTCTTCCTTTACCTTCATTTTGAACTTACTGTTGGCAGGGACAACAAAGGTCTCAAATTCCTTATAAATTTTCCAGGAAGTTTCATTGGCCTGCATCACCTCCATTTGTCCTGAAGTAACGGTCATATATTCAACAGTAGATGTGCCAAATTCATATTCGCCTGCGGCAATAACACCAATGGTAGCTTTTCCTTCAGCAGTTTCGAATGCCAGTGAAGTTACCTTCCCTTCAAAATATTCATTAACTTTAAACATAGTATTGTGTTTTTAAGATTTATGAGGCAAATGTAACAACTTTGCTGCAACTCACAAATCATTTATACAACATTGGCATTAGACTTCAGATAATCTATCATCAACTGAATTTCCAGCAAATCCAATCCATGTTTCGCAAGATGTTCCTTATCATCTGCAAAACCTTTCAGGAAACCTCCCAATGAGTTGTCTTTTTGCCTGATACTTTGCAGATACAATTCAGCCGCCTTGCCAAAATCGCCTTCTACAAAATGAACGTGGCCATAATTCATATAATCGTACTTGTTAAAGTCTCCGTTATCCATCAATCTGGTAAAGTATTCCTTAGATTTTGCAAACTGCCCTATAACAAACAGACACCATGCAATGGGTCGGCAAATACCCTGATTTTCGTTAGAGCTGAATTCAATTTTATAATAATAGTTCAAGGCCTTATTGAATTCCTTTAAGTGAAGGAAGGCATTGGCAATATTCATCTGTATCTGAATATTCTCAGGCTCTAGTTTCTCAATTTCATAATAATAATCAATAGCTTTCAGATAATCATTTTGCTTTTTCAAACAGAAAGCAATTTTCTTAAGGTTCCAGACATTGTTGGAGTCGAATAACTCTGCCAGGTAATAATGCTTCAGGGCATTCGTTAAGTCACCGGTCTGCTGATAACAATAACCTATCTTTTGCAGAAGTTCCATATCCTGGTTCTTCCCTGCATTCAACAGCAGAAAAATATCAAGCGACTCGGCGTAATGGTCGGTCTTAAAAAGAAAGTCTGCAATCTTTTTCAGAAAAGTCTGATCAGGGTAAACGGCTTTCAGGAAAGAGTTCTCGTGAAAATCGAGCTTCAGTTCAAAAATATCCTCAAAATCCTTGCGATTAGGATGCAGTTTAAAGAAACGGTACAGGTCCTGAATATATTGAGTGTAAATGGTCTGACTTTTCAGCAGATCATTGAGCATTTCATCCTGCTCAGATATCTCGTTTATACTCTCCAATTCTGCGTTGAACATATTAAGCAACATTCCTTTCTGCTGGGCAGGCATAACTCTTAGGTTTAGCATAAACGAATACTTATCCGAATTACACATATAGGTCGACCTCTCCAATGAGGAAGAGAATACTTCTCTGAATTTACTTTCTTCGTTTTCCAGAATCTTACTGATCTCTGGATTTTCTTTATAGAACGGAACAAACCAATTAGATATTTGGTCAAAAAAGTCGAAGTGTTTGAGTTGGGAAAAAGCGCTCATAAAAACATCGTTACCTTCGAGTTGCATTTTCGACAATTCTTCAATTTTACCTAACAGTTCCGGTGATTCTTCCAGGAATGACTGCCAGTCAGGATTCTTATCCGAAAAATCGTCGTCCTTAAATAAATTATCTAAGTCGAGCTTTTCCTCAATTCGAGGAGTAAGCTTTTGAATGTCGGGAATAATCTCTTCGGTCATACGCTTGGAGATTTTCTCCGTATCCCTTGCTTTCACTAATTGTTTGATCAAAATCAGAATTTCTGATTCGTCAATTTCGCTTTCAGCATAAATCTTATGCACCTTTTCATTGAGGGCTTTATAATACTTAACCCTGCGATCATAAAGAAGAAACAGAATAAGAATACCTGTCAGTGACCTTTGCTTTACCTGGTATTGGCCGTTTTCGTAAAAATGAAACAAAAGATCCATCTTGTTGATATCAAAGTAGCGCATCATGCTCAGGGTAACCGACGAAACCATCAGGCTTTTATCATACCATTCAATATCTGGAAGATTAAATACATTCTTAACAAACTGAACATCCATATCACTCAGTTTATCGGCATAAAGAATATAGTCGAAGAAACCAACGCGGAAGGATTGCTGCTTTCGGAGCAAATCATCTTTATCAACAGAGATATCAGTTTCGTGAAGAAGTTCCACCATGTTCTCATGTTCTTTTCTACTATCGAGGGTTTCTTTCAATTCCTTCTGCACAGCAGATAACTTATTATAAGCATTATTCTTTCGCTCCTGCAAAGCATGATGGTGTTTCTCGAGAAAAAGCTCTTTTATTTTATCGGCCATTTCGACAATTCGGACGACCAATGCATTAAGAATAAGATTTCGCTGGGGATCCTGAATACCTTTGGCAGTATATTTTAGCATATTGGAATAAGTTTCCCTGCAATTCTCCAACTCCGTAAGCAACTCATCATTAGGTATCTCATTAAGCAGCATTCCGCTTTGTTGCAAGGCATCATATAGCTTCATATCCGTTGCCAGATTGCAAACTTGCTTGTGTTTTGCGATTACTTCATTTATTGTCATAGCTCATGTAATGAAAGAAACTTCGCTCAAAAATTGTACATTATTAACTAATCAGCAAATTTGTCAGTTATTTTCAATTAACAAACCTTCTGAAATAGCTCAAAGCTTATAATTCGATGATGAGACCTATAGTCGGTAAGATAACGGCAGATTCATTCTTGATGGGTTTCAACACATAGCGGGTGGGATCCGATGGGTCGATCATTGGATTTCCGGCATTATCGGTCTGCAGAATATAATTATCCTGTCCGATTACCTTACTCAAAGTCAAATTCTGAATATCCGTGTAAATATCCAAAGACCATTTCTTGAAAAAGAAAGTCTTGTCAAGCCTAACATCCAACTGCTGATATAATGGTGCCCTTTTCGAATTGTAGGCTGAATAATCCAAATAGGGTTTCCCCGAAACATTCCATGCAGAGATCAGGCTCGAAGCATTCAGATCATAAGGGGTATAAGGGGCGCCTCCCAATAATTTCCACTTGAATCCGACATCCCAGGTACCTTTGAAGTTCTTGGAAAAGACTATATTCAGTAAATTGCGGTTATCCCAGGAAGAGGGAATATAAACATTATTCTTTCCGGTAAACTCGCTTCGCACATAAGTGTAGGCAAGCAACACATTGAAGCCTTTCAGCATTTTGATCCTGAACAAAAGTTCAGCACCGTAAGCCCTGCCTTTGGAAGTAGAACTTACAGCTTCGTTACCGTAAATATCGTAATCAGCGCCTTTACTGGCCAAACTGACCGAATCTTTAATACTGAAAGGATAATTACGGTAATTCTTATAGAAACCCTCCAGTGTTACTTGAAAATGTTTTCCATCCTGATAGCCCAGGCCCAAAACCGCATGATCAGCCGAAATATATTTCAGGCCGTTGGTTTTATTCACCAGGTCACCGGTTTCGTCTCTGAACCCCATAGTAGTGTATGCAGGCTGCTGATAATAACGTCCCACACTGAAATTTAACGAAAGCTTTTCTGTAATAGAATAAGAACCCGACAGACGGGGAGATATCTTGTTAAGCATGCTTGACATCTTGGTGGAATAAGAATTAGCATCGGAACGAACTCCAAAGGAAAGGGCCAACCTTTCTCCAAAGAATGCTTTACTAACCTGGGCAAACACATTCCATTTGTAAAGATCTAGCAGGGTATGATAGGTTAGGGTGACCGGAACGTTTGAAATAAAGAATTTTTGATAAGTATCATTGGTATACTTTGCGTACTCCAATCCACCACCAGCCGAAAAACTAAAACCATTGCGTTTCATGTTATATTCGTAACGGAATTTGTTCTCAATCTCATCAGAGACATAATCAAGAAGTCTGTTATCTGGGCTGGATTCATCATTGTTATAGTATTTATAAGCTTTGTTGCGCAACATATTACGACTCAGAACCCAAGTATCGTAGGAGTCTTTGCGGAAATGTTTAAAAACTGTCCCTATTGTATAATTCCACTGATTGTTTACCGGTATAGTACTCAGAATATATTTCTGGGCATCGGTTTTATTGGCTTTCAAATTCAGTTTGTTGCGATCGAGGGCACCTAAGCCTATCACCGTAAGTTGGTTCTTTTTGTCGAACATGATACGGTATTTGAACTGTGCATCATTGTATGTGGGCAGGAAAGGAAGCTGAAGCAAAGAGAACAATAACTGAAGATAGGATTGGCGAACAGAAAACAAAAAGGTCGATTTTTTTCCTATAGGCCCATCGAGACTCAGGGCGACATCGGAAGCACCTATGGAACCTTTAGCATGCAGATGTTCCTTATTCCCATCAATTTGTTTCATATCGAAAAGACTGCTTAGCATATTGCCTTTGTTGGCAGGGAATGAACCGGTTAGAAATTCTACCTCGCGTATCAAATCAACGTTGATGATTCCGGCAGGTCCGCCCGAAGCTCCCTGCGTGGCAAAATGATTCAGATTCGGAATCTCCACATCATCCAAATAGAATTTGTTCTCACTAGGGGCTCCTCCCCTAACAATGACATCATTGCGAAAGGCAAGTGTGGACCCAACCCCCGGAAGCGACTGTACGATCTTCGAAATGTCGCGGTTGCCGCCAGCTGATTTTTCTATCTCCTGAATACCTATTTTTTGCATGGATAGAGGGGTTTCGCTGCTTTTCTCAAAAGGTTTTTCTTTTATTTCGACCTGTTTCAGATTTATGACCAACTCGTTCATCCCTATTTCAATATTCACATGTTTGGAGTTATTAACCATAAATTCGCTGGTCACGGCTTTCTCAAAACCAACGAAACTGGCTTCCAGTTTTACATACCCCGGTTTCAAGCCATTGAAAGTAAATTTTCCATCAATATCGGAGGTGACCCCGGTATTGGTCCCGAATATCACCACATTGACAAAAGGCAAAGGCTCATTGTTTTTTGCATTGAATACCCTGCCTTCTATGCTGCCATTCTGGGCATATGAAGCAAAGGAAAACAGAATGAATAAAAGGGGTAGTATTATGATTTGTTTCATTTGTATAGTAAATTTCGTGCAAAGGTACAAAATAATTACTATTTAGAAAAAATCCAAATAGTGACCTTTCTCAAGATATTAAAATCTGATTACTCCGAATAATCGAGTACCTGATGGGTCTTTATGAATTTGGAGACATAAGCTGGCACCATTTTTTCCCAGTCAGTATCTTTTTGCAATATCTTTTCGCGGACCTCATGCGAATGAATGCTAAGCCATTGGGTCTTGACGTTGGTTACATCAACTATCT
>CAZNRQ010000137.1:0-7673 GCA_964574845.1 uncultured Bacteroidales bacterium | reverse complement strand
ATCTTAAAATATTTGTGAAGGCAGCCAAGCTTCGCGGCGATTCGCTCGATCATGTATTGCTTCACGGTCCTCCGGGGCTGGGCAAGACCACCCTGAGCCACATCATAGCCAACGAGCTGGGCGTAGGCATTAAAGTTACTTCGGGCCCGGTGCTCGACAAACCCGGCGATCTGGCCGGCCTGCTGACCAACCTCGAACCCAATGATGTGTTGTTTATTGACGAAATTCACCGTCTCTCGCCTGTGATAGAAGAATACCTCTATTCGGCCATGGAAGATTTCAAGATAGACATCATGATAGAAACCGGGCCCAATGCACGCAGTGTTCAGATCAGCCTGAATCCTTTCACGCTGGTGGGCGCCACCACACGCTCGGGATTGCTGACTGCACCTCTGCGTTCGCGTTTCGGTATCAACACCCGCCTTTCCTATTACGATACGGACATTCTGCAACAGATCATTCTTCGTTCGGCAGGTATCATAGACATAGGAATCAGTGACGAAGCGGCTTTTGAAATTGCCCGACGCAGCCGCGGCACCCCCCGTATTGCCAACCTGTTGCTTCGCCGTGTGCGTGATTTTGCACAAATCAAAGGGACAGGAAGTATAGACCTGAAAATTACAGACATTGCTTTAGCCGCATTGAATGTAGACAAAAACGGTCTGGACGAAATGGACATCAAGATACTGGTAACCATCATCGACAAATTCAAAGGCGGTCCTGTAGGCCTCAATACCGTTGCCACCGCCGTAAGTGAAGATGCCGGAACCATTGAAGAAGTATATGAACCTTTCCTTATCATGGAAGGTTATCTGATGCGCACTCCCCGGGGCCGGGAAGCTACCGAAAAAGCTTACCGTCATCTGGGGCGAATAGCTCCTAACCCACAGCAAAACCTTTTCTGATAAAACGGCCGTATGGACAGCCATACTCTATCCACCAATATTAAGCGCAAGATAGCCGAACTGGGTTATCCTCAATCGGGTTTTGCCAAAGCCGAACTGCTGCAACGCGATTACGATTTCTTACTTTCGTGGCTGGCCGAAGGCAAACATGCCGAAAAAGCTTATCTGGAAAGAGAACCCATCAAGCGTGCCGACCCTACCCTACTGGTTCCAGGAGCCAAATCGGTGATAGCCTTTCTGTTTCCTTATTATACACCGGAAGACCTTTCGGAAAAACATTTCTACAAGATCTCCCGATATGGTTATGGAAGGGATTACCACAAGGTGCTCAAAGAAAAACTGAGGATAATTGTTGAATTTATTAAAGAGTTAACCGGTAGCGAGAACACTGTTCCTTATGTTGATTCTGCCCCGGTTTTCGAGAAGGCCTGGGCACAGCGCTGCGGACTGGGCTGGGCAGGAAAGAATACCTTGCTCATCAATAAACTAACTGGCAGCTTCCATTTTATCGGCATTATAATAACCGATGTGAAACTGGAATATGATGAAGCGGAAAAAGATGGCTGCGGTTCCTGCACCCTATGTATGGAGGCCTGCCCTGCCGGAGCATTGACAGCCCCGCATGAGATTGATATCCGTAAATGTATTTCGCATCTGACCATGGAACAGAAATATCCTTTGCCGGAAGGACAAAAAGAGAAGTTTCAAAACTTTATTTACGGTTGCGATATTTGCCAGAACTGTTGTCCATGGAACCATAAACTGCAGCCTACCACCGAAGCTTCTTTCTTTCCTTCGGAAGCCCTTAAGCAAATGACCCAAACCGATTGGGATAATCTGAGCGAAGAAAAGTTCAAAGAGCTCTTCAAAGAAACTGCCATCGAAAGGGTTGGTTATTCCCTGCTGAAAAGAAACATAGCCTATATTAAGCCGGAATAATCCGGGAATAAATTCACAAACCTATCGGAATATCACCTTGCCGCTCTTGCTGTAGCCGGCAGAGGAAGTGATCTTGTAGAAATACATGCCGGGAGTAAAAGTATTCTTAATGGTCACCACATCAGCAGTTGGATTTTGAATTTCGTACACTTTCTTGCCCATCATATCGAAGAGCATAATGGCAAAGGAGGCTACGTTCAGACTTTCGGGGTTGATATCTATGATAAGGCGTTCGGTTACCGGATTAGGATAGACCGATACAATACCGTCGGCGTTGGGGTTAGAGGTTTCAATGCCTGAATTGTCGCAGGGAACAAAAGGCCCGCCCGGGGAGCCCAGCGGACAACCTGCAAACCAGTTCAAGGGGTCGTTCACATCGCCATGGGTTGAAAAAAGCTCCAGGGTTTTACCGGTTCCATTCGCTCCTGCAGGCCAGGGACTACTTCCCAGGTAGGACATAGATAGGTAAACATTCATGTCCTGATCGAACAGACGTATGCTTTCACCCGCGGAACTTAAGCCATAACCAAAGGGGCCCATGATATTGGATACGGCAGGATAGACAGAGCGAAACTTCGCAGTATCCTCGCATATTACCAGGTATTCATCGGGGTGCATGACTGTGTTGTCGGGGAACAAAAAGAAATTACTGTTCTGAGAGTCCTTTAATTTCCATCCTGAAATATCCAGGGGCCATTGAGAATAATTATGTATTTCTACCCAATCGCCGGCATCGGCATCCACCGAAGAATTATAATTTACCTCACTGAAAATGATCTTTGCCGTATCGGGCTGACCAAAGAAATAGGCCGTAATCACATCTGATGTATCGGGGTTAAAAGTCAGGGAAGAATCGTTTTGAGGGGTAGGAAACTTTACCATGGACTGCCAGAAACTAAAGGTATAACCCGGATTGGGAATGACAGTAATGGTAACAGGCACACTATCGAAATACACCCCTGACCAGGGCATATCGTCTACAGTTATGGTATTCATCACAATTTTTCCGGCACCCGGCGGATATACATTCAATGTCAAAGGAATCTGTTTCTTCAGGTGAAAGGTTTCCTGAAGATGATTGCGGGCAGTTATCTGCCGGTTGTTGCAAAAGGCTGTCAATTCAGGAAGTTGGTAGTATTTCCAATCATTATAGTTGCCATGTCCGGCCACGCCCCAATCGGGGTTGTCAAACCCTGTCCCCCATCGTTTGAAATGCCGTATCATTTCTACATCCACCCGGTCGCGAAAGAAGTTTAGTTTCGCATTGAATTGCTGTGGTGTGAATAAAGTGTTCAGCAGATCGGCATAACGGTTGATGAAATAATTTTTATAATCCTTGTTTTTGATCAGATTGCTGAAAAGCAGGGAGGTGTAATCGTAATTTTTATTCAGGTTGGTATCCAAAGAATTGAACACATAAGACCAGGTTCCTCCCATGCCGTTGTCCAGATCCCATAATATATAGCGCCATTTCGCACCTTCCTTATTCTCTCTCCAATAGCGCACGTTATTTGTAAGCCAGTCCCAGTTGTTGGTCCAGGTTTCCACTGCAAAATAATCGGCAAAGTTTTTAAGGTCAATCAGAGAATCGGCCATTTTGAAATTCGAGGGAATGCTCATGTCGTGAGTCAGCACATACATACCCATTTGTATGAATCTTTCGTTTGAGCCTGACATTACCAGTCCGTTATATTGCAACAAATCCACAGAGTCGGGATCAACCTCATGATTTTCTGCCAGGTAATCCTTATTTATCTTTTCGCGCATATTATACACTCCCCAGTACTTTCCATTGATATACACCGCAGCAGGCTGGCATGCCATTACATCGCAATCGGTGGGCCTGAGCGAAAGACTATGAACCAAGGCATCTCTCATATGGGCACGGTTCCAATCAGTACCGGCATTACGGATGATAAACTGTTTAAAGGAATGAATATCCTTTTCGGGAAACAACTGATAATTGAACGACCCTGCCCCATAGCTATCGTGGGCCACCAATTTCATACTCTTTTGCGGATAAGAGCGCGAATAATTGCCGTATATCTCAACACCAATTTTTTGCTTAAATCCCAATTGACGCTGCTGATCGTAATACTCAACCTGCGCCGGTATCTCTTTTTCCTGCCAGAAATTTGCCCCGAAAAAAGGAACGGTAGTTTCGGCATTTGGCCCCTTGACATAGATACCTGTTACAGGATCGAACATGAGAGCCGGTGAAACCGTCAACGAAATGACAGGAAGCAATGTAGAAGAAGAATCGTTTATGAAATATGAATTAGAAACCACATTGCTTTCGAGAAAGGCATTTTGAAAAGTACAGGCACTAATTACCATGGTAGAATCAATGCTGACAGGTGCTGAATAAACAGGGGAAGTTATTTTAGGAATATTTCCATCGGTGGTATAATGTATGATTCCCCCGGGAGTAGAAGTGGTTAGTACTAGAGACTGCGATGTATTAAAGAACCCTCCCTGCAAAGAAAAGACAGGCTCAGCGGCATACTCGAAAAAGCCGGTGGAAGCGTTGTTGGAAGCATTGGGAGTAGGCAGAGCAAATAGTTTATGAAGGGCTCCTCCGTTTGGCTGGCAGCCATAAGAATGATCCGTGTGAATGGCAGGGAAGGTTAATAGATCTATGGTACTTCCGGCTGGATTGGTAAGGACAAGGCTCTCGCCGGATGAGGAAAGTTTGAAATTCGTATGAAGGGATGAAGCTCCGAAATTGAACCAGGAAGGCACAACGGAGTAAAGATGCGAGGTGTTTTTAATACCCACTGAAAGCCAGGGAAGAGCCGTAAGGTCGGAGGAAGTCGGGCTGACATTATGCACTTGAATGGCTAGTACATTATTACCGTTTTTCAGGAAGCTTTTCAGAAAACTCTCATCAATGATAAACTGATCGGGACTGCCGCCGGTATACATTTTGGCCTCATGCTCCGATAAGGCAGGAATGTTATATCCCACAGGGGTTCCATTTACACCTATATTCGAACGGGCTATCTCCACCCCATTGATGTAAGCTACAAAAGCATCGTCGTAATCCATATGAAACACTGCTGAAGCTATAGCGGCAGTGTCAACAATATTGAAGACCTTGCGCATGAATACCGATGCTGCCGGATAGGTAATCTGGGTATTATCATCACCATCGCCGTAGCCTATGCCTCCTGCACCCTGCGACCAAGCAGCATCATTGAAAGAAGTAAGTCTTCGCCAGTTGGAGTCGGGTTCGCTAAGAGGCTTCTGATAACGCCAGATATCTGTAGCATTGACCACAGTTTCCCAGTGGTCGAAAAACTTTTTACGATCCTTACCCGAAGCAAAGATTATGAGGTAGCTATTGGCGGGCATGTTCACTCCTGTTGGAAAAACCCATTTATCGGGTTGCGAAACATTGTCGCTGATCTTGAATCCCCCCAATTGGAAGGTGGAGTTACTGGTATTATACAGTTCAATCCAGTCAGGATAATCTCCATCTTCATCCATAAGTACAGAACTATTGGAAGAGCATACCTCGTTGACCACCACCTGGGCCGAAGCCACAGAAATGAAACAAAACCCCAACAGAAAAAAAAGTATTTTCTTCATGCTTATTATTTATTGCATTT
Source organism: uncultured Bacteroidales bacterium (assembly GCA_964574845.1). Taxonomy (GTDB): domain Bacteria; phylum Bacteroidota; class Bacteroidia; order Bacteroidales; family CAIWKO01; genus CAIWKO01. Next base: position 2,218 of record CAZNRQ010000137.1, on the reverse strand, counting down.
TAATCCACTTCGAAAAAGAAACCTCCGCCTTAGTTTTTATTTCGATGATATACCATCCGGAAGACAAGCCTCCTACCTCCAAAGTAATACTAAAATCTTGATAAACATCATGCTTCCCAAGCGAATTTCTCCTACCCAATCTATCAATTGCTATTATTTCGATGATCTCTGATCCATCCACGTGCCCATCTATAGTCATATTTGAATTACCCGGATTTGGATAAATGTTGGGTCCGGTGTAAGCTTGATTTTCGCTCACTGAAGTATTGTCAATGATGCGCAATGAATCCATTATGGTGTCGGCAAAACAGGTATTCGATGCAATCAGTGTTATGTATTTCATTCCTGCCGTGGTATAAGTATGCAAAGGATACTGCAAATTGCTACTCCCGTTCACTGCATCGTCGAAATCCCAAAGATAGACTGAGGCATTTTCGGATAGGTTTATAAACTGTATCTCTTCGTTGATATTAAAATGATCTAATGTGGTCCAAAACTCAGCAGTGACAGGTTTGTCGACACTAACTTTGACCGAGCCCTGCACATGGCAACCGCTGCCATCACTGATATAGACACCATAAACAGTAGTTTCGGACGGATTAACCGTTAGAGAGGGTGCGGAACTACTGTCGGACCACAACCAACTGCTTCCTCCGCTTACATGCAAAGTGACAGATGCCCCTGTGCAAATGGTGGTATCAGATGTCAGGGTGTAATTTATATTGCAATAGACGCAACTTCCATCCGACTGGGTGGCCCATGGATTGTAATTAACCGCAGTGGGGTCAGTGCATCCCAAAACCACAGGAGGGATATAAATGTATTCGAAATACACCAGATTGTAGAACTTATCTGTATGGGCAGTAACTACCGGATGACGGACATCTTTAGCATAATAATTATAAAAGTATTGAGTATCGGCTGCAGTATATACAACAGTGCCAAAAGAAGTGGCAGTATCATAAGTATACTGGGCGTACTTTACTCTTAGTACATCAGAATAGGTGTTTAAGGGTGTTTGCATATGGCCCCATCCATCGACCAACACATTACGTTTTATGCGTGTCTTAAAATCTACAAACGGAAGAATATTGGGAATGGTGGCCAGGGCCCTTTCCGTCTCTACATGACCATACGAATACTGGTTGGTGATTATAGAATCAGTATCGGTAAAGTTGCCATGAACCGTATCCAAACCCTGACCGAAATCGCCAATGAGGGTAATACCGGTTCGGCAAAAGGCATTGGCATTGGAGGTGCAATAGTAAACATAATTGATATTTCCTGTTTTTTCGGCATAGACCACAGAAGCCCCGGGATGTTGCGAAGTCCAGGGAGTTTGAGAAGCTGAATAATATTTTACACTGTCGTGCATCACCGGAACGATATTGGTGAAATCGTAAAACTGATTGGGACCGGCATTGCCCAAGACATTGGAACCGGCAGCCACATAGCCACGGCTGATTAGCAGACCACCCACCGGAAAATTGTTGCTGTTAAGTGTGATCTGTGAAAAAGAAACTAAAGTATGACAACTAAAAAAAACAAAACACAGAAATAATCTTCTTTTCATAGCGTTTGATTCACCTTGACAATACAAATTAAAGGAAAAAAATTATTGCATGATCAACTTTTTAAATAGAATATTATATGAATTGGTGTAAAGGTGTTTCTGTGGCTAAGAAATTTAGCCACCAAAGCACAAATTCACTAAGGCTCAACAAATGAAATTAATTTCAAAGGGGCTTCAGATAAACCACACTGCTATCCCTGGGATTAAAGGTGGTCAGGGGTGAGTAGCCGTTTTTGTTGAATTCGACGAAAACATCGTAGCACCCAAAAGAGCAGCCAATCATAAAGAAGGTATTAAACTTGCCGCTGCTGTCCGTATAGCCCTGAGCTCCACTTTTGGTGTAGTCGCCATTTTTGCCGGCTTTAATCACCACATGAACACTATCCACAGGTTTTTTGGTGACCTGATCGTAAACAGTGACAAACACCTGTTTGTTGGCCTCACAGGCCATAAGGCTCAACAGAATGACTGTTGCAAAAATAAAAAGAAAGGATTTGGTTTTCATGGCGGATAATATAAGGTGTAAACGTTGGTGCACAATCCTGCCTGACAAAAGTAATACTTTTGTTAACAGATTCAGCCTAAGCAGAAATACCTAAACCATATTGGTTCCTGTGGATTTCGGCTTTTTGAAAGCCCTAACAA
>CAZNRQ010000136.1:0-7814 GCA_964574845.1 uncultured Bacteroidales bacterium | reverse complement strand
AATGTGCTTCGTTAGAAAATGTTTGGTTACATCAAGATCGTTGAGCAAAGGAACCATAATTTCGGTGCCTTCGGCCTTTCTCTTTTTAATGAGAGATTGTGGAGTACTGTTTATTTCTTTAAAAGCTTTCAGTGCATCGGTCATATCGGCTCTGTCGGTGACGGTAATCGAAGTAATTACACTCGAATTGGTGGTAACTATATTCAGCAAATCGGTGGCACGACCTATACAGGCTTCACCCCCACAATGCGTTAAAAATGTAGGAGCTATATCCAGAGCCTTAGCCAGATCAAGCCTGTCGGCCACAAACATCTGACTGCTGCCCTTGGCTAGTTGGGGCAGAAAAATATTGATCATTTCGGCCCTCAGCAACTTCTTGTCAAAGGTGATATACCCGTATTGCTCATACATTTTCTGTTTGGCTTTTTGCGTAAGCAAAAATCCGGCATCCCATTTTGCTTTAATAGGCGCATAGGAGGTAATGGCACTCAATGCCGTATTATTATCAGTGAGAAACTTATCGCCCCTCATTTGGGCTTTGTCGCGTACAATAACTTTGTAATTCATGGGTTTGGATTTTAAATGAATAATTGGGTTTACGAAACAATTGTTATTTTATTTTATTGATTAACTGTATGATAAAAAATTCATGGGTAAGATTCCTGAAGGCAAAATGCAAACGTAAGGTGCAAAATGAGTAACGCTTGGTGCAGAATGAATAACGCATGGTGCAAAACGAATAACGCTTGGTGCACATTGAATAACGCTTGGTGCAAAACGTATAACGCAGGGTGCAGATTGAATAACGCTTGGTGCAAAACGTATAACGCATGTTGCAGATTGAATAACGCTTGGTGCAAAATGAATAACGCATAATGCAGAACGAAAAACACATGATGCAGAACGAAAAACGCGTGGTGCAGGATGCATAACGCAGGCTGCAGACTCTGTAATAAATTCTGCAGTGACCTCCGTTTATTTTACCAATCGCTGATTGCCTTTTGCTGTAAGCAGAAAACTTGTAATATGTGAAAGAACTATAAAAATATTTTAAAACTAATAGAACGCAATTAAAAAAAATTTACTTTTATGGTACTATAAATTTTCTATGTGAGTGTAAAGATAATTTCTTAACCAGCACAAGTCAAGAAATGGTTTTCACGGATTAATGAAAATTTGATTTGGTAAAAACTCTGAAACCCATGGCAGATAAAGACTCTGAAGAATACTTAAAATATTATGGCGAAAGGGCTTTTAAGCTTCGTAAAGATAAAAATTGGAGTTTGCAAACCCTGCACGAGACTTCAGGATTGCATAGTAGTGTACTTTCAAATATCGAAAACGGGAAAAAAGAGATTTCTTTTAGAAACAAACAAAAACTGTATAAAGGATTGGGCGTTACAGATTTTGAATTTCACAACACCCCCGAATTAAGAGCCTTCACGGGAGCTCCGGCTTTTCAACATCTAAGGCAATGCCCCATGCCCGAATGCAAAATGCTGTGCTTCGATTGCGATAAGAAAGAAGATATTTCTGAAAGTGGGGAAATTGTCTGAACTGTGATTGATTTGATTTGAATGATTTATATGATTAAAAAATCAGGCGGAGCCTGAAAGAACAAGGGCGACGAAGGTTGGAACCTCGGCCGAACGGGATGCAAGTGAGGCCCAACCGAGTTTTTTACTTCTTCCCTTTGCAGCTTCAGCATAAGACTATTATCGTTGATATTTATCAGACTCCTCAATTTATCTGCTCTTACCAATAGTTATATTTCAGAATAGTTCTACTTTTGTAACCTTTTTCAAAAAATCACCCTTATGGACAAAAGTAAACTGACGACACTGGCCAGTAATATCATCTCGCTGAAACCCGTTTTCTTCAAGACACTGGGCAAGGTGGTCCCTCACAATTCATCAATCACACCGGGAGCCTTTTATGGTATGTTGTTCCTCAAGCGTCACGGGCTGCTTTCGATGACCGAACTGGGCCGCCTGCTTTCAATCTCCAAACCCAATGTCACGGCCATGGTGAATAAACTGATAGAAAATGGCCTGGTTTTGCGTTCCATGGATGCTCACGACCGACGCATCATCATGGTGAGCCTATCGCTCAAAGGACACCAGTTTGTCGACAAGCACAACCAGAAATATCTTTTCCAGATACAGAAAAAACTGACCTTGCTCACCGATTCCGAGCTGGATAAGCTGTCGGATTCCATTCAGAATGTCAAGGATATTTTATTAAAACTCTCGGAAGCAGAATCGAACTAACCCCATCATCAAGTAACAGAAAAAACAAAAACTATATGGAAGAGCCAATTATCGCTAACCCGCCCAAAAAGAAAAACTACCGCGCTTACATCATCATGTCGCTGGTGATACTGGGTGTACTCATTGCAGGATTTCTCTGGTATCGCGAATATCAGAAATACATTTCGACCGACGATGCTTATATACAGTCGGACAATGTGGCCGTCAGTTCCAAGATCATGGGACGCATACTCACCGAAACGGTGGATGAAGGCGACTCGGTGAAACAAGGACAATTGCTGGCCGTGCTCGACAGCACCGACCTGGTGGCCCAGAAATATCAGGCCATTGCTTTGCGCGATCAGGCTGCCACTACCCGCGTCCAGACCGAAGCTTCGTACAACTACGATCAGGAAAGCCTGAAAGTGCTTCAGGTAACCCTCGACCGCGCCACCGAAGACTATAACCGCGCCAAGACACAGTTCGAAGCCAACATCATCACCAAAGAAGCCTTCGATCATGCAGCCAAAGCACTGGAAGCCGCCAAGGCCCAGATGAATGCCAGTCGTTCGTCACTCGAGGTTTCCAAAGCCAAGATAGGAAGTTCCGCTTCGGCAATCAATTCAGCTCAGGCCCAGGTCGACCTCATCACCACCCAGTTGCGCAACACCCGCTTGTATGCCCCCATGGACGGCATCATTGCCAAGCGTTGGCTGCTGCCGGGCGACATTACTTCAACAGGTCAATCCATTTTCACCATCACCAACAACAAAAAATTCTGGGTGATAGTCTATCTGGAAGAAACCAAGATCAGCAAGCTGCACATGGGTCAGAAAGCACTGTTCAAAGTGGATGCTTTTTCTGATATCGAATTCAACGGAAAGATATTCAGCATTGGCGCCAACACCGCCTCACAGTTTTCGCTCATCCCACCCAACAATGCTTCGGGCAATTTCACGAAAGTGACGCAAAGGGTACCCATCAAGATATCCATCGACGGCACCGAAAAGGGCGAGCAGATCAACACCTTCAAATTCCTCGCCGGCATGTCGGCCGAAGTTAAGATCATCAAAGACTAAATGGCAAAACGCGGCATCACACCCTCACACCGCATCAGGCGGTTTGTCAGAAACAGGGATTCGGCCTATCATCCGCAGAGCATCAACTACAAATGGTGGTTGCTGGCTACGGTCATGCTGGGCACCTTCATGGCAGTGCTGGATGCTACCATAGTAAATGTGGGTCTGCCCAAGATCATGGCCTCCTTTGGCGTGGGATTGGACAAGATAGAATGGGTCATCACGGCCTATATGCTTTCTATGGCTGTTATGCTGCCCACTTCGGGATGGTTTGCCGATAAATTCGGCTACAAGCGCATGTACATCTATGGATTGGCGCTCTTCACCTTTGGTTCTTTGCTCTGCGGTATGTCGGGCGACGAAAACATGCTCATCATTTCGCGCATTATTCAGGGAATGGGCGCCGGCGTAATTCAACCCCTGGGGATGGCCATCATCACCCGCGAATTCCCGCCCCACCAGCGCGGCATTGCCATAGGATTCTGGGCCATTTCGGCGGCGGCTTCCGTATCCTTCGGACCCCTGATAGGCGGATACCTCATAGACAACTTCAACTGGCAGTTGATCTTCGATGTCAATGTTCCCATTGGTATACTTGCCATTTTGGCCACCATCATCATTCAGCAGGAATATAAAAATCCCAACCTCCGCAAGTTCGATTTTGTGGGATTCATCTCAGTCACCACCTTCCTGCCCCTCACCCTTTACGCACTTACCGAAGGCAACGCCATGACCAATTCGGCCGGTTGGCATGCGCCTTACATTTTGATCTGTTTCGGAATAGCTGCCATTGCCCTGGCGGTTTTCGTTGCCACCGAACTCAGCATCAAAGAGCCCTTGATCGATCTTCGCCTGCTCGGCAACTATAATTTCGGCTTCAGTATTTTAATTTTGTTCATCTTCAGTATGGGCATGTTTGGCAGCACCTTCCTCTTGCCCATCTATCTGCAGAATTCGCTGGGCTATACGGCTGTACAGGCAGGTTCTGTGTTCCTTCCGGTAGGCATCATACAGGGAATGATATCGCCCATTGCAGGACGCATGTCCGACAAGCTCAATCCCAAAATACCCATCATACTCGGAGTGGTGTTGCTGGCCTTTAGCTTTTACCTCAACTCTTCACTATCCTTCCTTACCGAAAGGCCTTATGTGATGCTTTCGCTTTATATCAGGGGCTTTGCCATGGGGATGATATTTACGCCTCTTAGTGCGGTTTCGCTATTGCAAATCCCCAGAGAGAAAATGGCTCAGGCCTCAGGCATCTCCAACACAGCCAGGCAACTGGCCGGTAGTTTGGGCGTAGCACTGCTTGCTACTTTGCTCACCAGCCGTGTGAATTATCATTCGCAGATGTATAACCAATCCATCAATTCACGCTCGCAAACCTATACCAATGTTTCTACCAATCTCACCCACCAGATCATGCACAATACGGGTAGCTCGTATGCGGATGCCATCAAACAGGGTCAGATAGCCATAGTTTCCAACGTCAGCAAACAAGCCTATATAGAAGGCATTGACGACGACTTCCTCATAGCAGCTTTCATCACCATCATTGGCGGATTGCCTGTGGTGCTGCTACGAACCAGGAAAAAAACCAACTCTAAACAAATTGTCAATCATGAATAAGATACTCTGTCATTGCAAAATCATTTTTCTGATGGCCGTCCTGCTTTCGGGAGGCCTTTCGGCAAGCTGTCAGACTGCTGCGGACTCGCTTTCGCTGGCTAAGATCATAAGCACCGTCATTGCCAATCATCCTTCCGTAAAACAAGCTTCGGAGGGCATCACTTCGGCCGAAGCGGGCATTGGGCTGGCGCGTTCGGGCTACTTTCCCAACATTGACGCCACAGCTTCTTATGCACGTATAGGACCGGTGCAGGAACTCACCTTCCCGGGATTCGGGACCTTTCAGTTGTATCCGGCTGACAACTACTCGGCCAGCCTGAATGTATATCAGAATGTCTATGATTTCGGAAAGACGCACAAAAACGTACTATTGGCCAAAGAAGTGAAGAACCTCAACGAACAAACCCTCGACCAGGTGAAACAAAAACTGGCCTATTCCGCCACCCTCATTTACTATTCCATGGTGTATTTGCAGCAAGCCATTGTGATCAATAAAGATCAGTTGAAGACCCTGAAGGAACATCTGGAATTTGTTAAAAAGAAACAGGAAACGGGTTCGGCCATTCAATATGAAATACTGTCGACAGAGGTGAAAATATCGGCCGTGGAAAGTGCGGGCATAGACCTGCAAACAAGCCTGCAGAACCAGATCTCTGAAATGAATGCCTTGATGGGGCAAAGCGGAAACATCACCGTGAACAACGAATTGAACATCACTTTGCCCGACATTCCCGTGGATTCATTGCTTAGCATAGCTTATAAACAAAGGGATGAGTTGAAACTGGCTCATCAGAAGACGGCTCTGGCCGAAATGAAATACAAGCTAATCAAAACCCAGGAATATCCCAGCCTCAATCTGCAACTGACAGGAGGCGGCAAGAACGGTTACATCCCCAATCTGAATGCAGTTAAAGCCAACTTCACTGCAGGCATAGGACTGAAAGTTCCCATTTTTCAGGGGACCCGCACCAAGTACACCCTGTTGCAAGCAAAATCTGCCATCAACTCCACTGATTTCGAAACGGAACTCATAAAACGTAACATAGCTGCCGAAGTGGCCGAAAATGAAGAAAACATTAAGGCATCGCTGAAAAAGATAGACCGTTATACGCTGCTGTTGAGCCAGTCGAAAGAGGCTTTCCGTTTGGCACAAATGAATTATCAGGCAGGGTCCATCACCAATCTCGACATTTTGGATGCAGCCACCACCATTTCCGAAAGCTCGTTGTTGCTGTTCCGTTCGCGCATAGACTACATCATCAATGTCTTCAAACTAAAAGCCTCTTTGGGCGAAAGATTGTATTAATAATAAAAGGAGAAAGATCAGATCTCTTTGTAATTCTTAAATAAACCAATCTTCCAGCCCAGATTCTTATGAAGAAAGTTAAGAATTCGGATACGGAACGATATTTTTAATGCTTTCACCGGATCGAAGGAGAACTTCCAGTTCACACGCTCAATTCTTTCTTTCATAACAGCGGGATGGGTCCCTTTGTATAACGAAAGTACATCAATATTCTGGTAGTCGAATTCGTCGGCATCACCCACATTTTGGTCTACCCATTCGTCGTCGTGCCATAATTTTTCGAAGTCTTTGCGTTTTGCCATCTGGGTTCGGGGGTCTTTCACCCATCCGTAATGATAGATTTCAGCATCAACCTTTTTTACATTCAGCACCTTGCCATCTCTACGGAAACTCATAGCATCTTTCCACGAGCGTATAGTCTTATCATTGCGTATCACGCGTATTTCATCCTTAAACCATTTGTGCGAATCGGCCACATAATCGTAAGAACCAAAGAAATTAACATAACTGAAGATCAGTCCTTCAACTCTTGTGTCGTGTTGATATTGTATCATGGCATCTTGAATGGCTTTCAGGTCTTTCTCGTGAAACACTTCGTCGGCCTGCACATAAAAAGCCCAGTCGCTGTCGTCGGCAATGGCATCAAAAGCCTTGTCGGTTTCTACGGCCAGTACGCGGCCGCCTTCGCGCAGGCTGTCGTCCCAAATGGTCTCAATGATCTTTATTTTGGGGTCGTTAATGCTTTTGATCAGTTCGAGGGTATTGTCCTCCGAATTTCCTACCGCCACAATCAATTCATCACAAACGGGTAAAATGGAACGTATACTTTCCACCACAGGATAATCGTATTTAACGCCGTTACGCACAAAAGTAAATCCCGAAACTTTCATCTTATTATGATTTTTTAAAAAAATTAAACATACTCTTTGGGGCACCTGCTTTCTTTCTGAACGAACATAAGGTCGTTCGTGGGCCAATTTCATTTCTGCGTATCTGAAGCAGGTCAGAAAAAAGATTATCAGGGCCGGTATTGGTAGCTATTCCATAAATAAAACCGCTTTGAGCCACCATTTGTTTTATCTCTTGATTTTGGGCACCGAAAGGATAGGAAAAACTCAGCACCGGCTTGTGGAATCTTTGTTCCAGATCGGTCTTGCAACCGGCAATTTCCTTCAGGACCTCGCCGGGTTCCAGATTAGTAAGGGCCTTATGGTTGACAGTATGTCCGCCAAGTTCAAATCCATAATCCTGCATTTCCTGCAGCATCTGCTGATCCATCATGGGGATGGCCGGTTCTCCTTCCACAATACCCCATTCGTTGCGCTGCATGCCTGTTACCAGAAATATCACGGCGCGAAAACCGAACTCTTTCAGAATGGGGAAGGCCGTCTTGTAATTGTCCTCGTAGCCATCGTCGAAAGTAATGATGATCTTCGGACTGCCATCTGCCGGAACCCGGTTGTGATAAATATCTTCGAAAGTGATGACTGAGTAGCCGGCTTGTTTCAGGAACTGCATTTGCCTGCGAAACTTATCCACGTAGATATAGAT
>CAZNRQ010000135.1:0-7823 GCA_964574845.1 uncultured Bacteroidales bacterium | reverse complement strand
AATTGACATTTACATTATAGGTTGAAGGTGAAGCGGCTGTGCATCCGTTTGCATCGGTAATAGCGAGGGAGTAAGACCCGGAACACTGGTTGGAAACGGATGAAGTTGAAAGAAGCGGATTGCTGTTCCACACATAGGAATAAGGGCTCGTGCCTCCATAAACAGATGAATTAATCATTCCATCGCACACATTGTTGCAAGAGGTATTGGCCGGCATAAGGTTGACGGACAAAGGCTGAGTAGGACCGGGAACCAAAGCAGAGGCCACATCGGTGCATCCGGCATAATCGGTAATTGTAACCGTATAATTGCCGGCGGCCAGGCCGGTTGCGAGGGGAGTGGATTGAGAATTTGACCAGTTATAGCTATAGGGCAATGTTCCTCCGCTTCCTGAGGCTGTGGCTGTGCCTATATTGTTGCCATAGCATAAGATACCTGTTATGCCCGCGACAGTGAGGTCGACCTGCCCAACCGAAACACTCTGGGTGTAAAGGGTGGAGGGGCATCCGTTCTGTATGACCGACAATGTTATATCGTAGCTTCCGGGCATATTATACATAACCTGATAGGGTCCACTTCCATAGCCAGAAACGATGACAGCGCCATTAAAATTCCAATTGAAAACGGAGGAAGGAGCTGCATTGCCCGTGTAATTGATGGTTATTATATCGCCCGTACAGAAGATATTGTCGGATACGGTAAAAGTAGCCAGGGGATAGGGATTGACGGTGATGGTGACACTATCCATGGCGGAACAACCATTTGCTGCTGTGATGTTGGCGACATAAGTTGTGGTGGAAGCGGGATTTGCTACAGGATCGGGAATGGATGTGCTGGAAAGGCCCGAAGCAGGCGACCAGGCATAGTAAATGCCTCCTGAAGCCAACAACTGTACATTGGCTCCTGAACATATGGAAGTGTCGTTGCCGGCCGTGACCTGCAAGGGGCTAACATCAACAACTACCTCATCGGAAGCGGTGCATCCTCCTATGACAGCTGTCAAGGTATAAATGGTTGAAGTGGAGGGAGAGGCCAATGGGTTGCTGGTATTGGGATTGTTGAGGGTTGATGCCGGTGTCCAGTAATAGTAGTCGCCACCACTGCCCGAGAGCATAACAGGAATTCCCTGACAGGTGGTGGTATCATGGCCTGCATCGACGATAGGTATTGGATAGACGACAATTTGAGTGCTGAAGGAATCGGAGCTGCAGGACATTTCGTTGATGGTGAGCGAAATTGTAAAGGTTCCGCTGGTGTCGTAAGAAATAACATAAGGACCCGGGCCGGAGCCCCACAGAAGAGAAGCATCGCCGAAGTCCCAGAGGTAGGAAGCATATCCGGAAGCCGAGCCTGTGAATGTAACAATGACATTCTCTCCATTGCAGGCTGAGGTTTGACTTATCTGGAAGGAAGCATAGGGATTATCGAGTACAGCTACTTCAACCGTCCGGGTTGCCTTGCATGAATCAATGCCTGTGATAGTAACGGTGTAAGTTGTAGTGCTTAGGGGTGTGGCCACAGGATTGGGAATGACGGTTGAGGATAATCCTGAAGCAGGTGCCCAAGCATAAGTGTTGCCTCCCAAGGCATGCAATTGAACATTTCCGCCCAAACAAACGACGGTATCGGGGGTGGTGAAAACGGGCGAGAGAGGCTCTACGGTGACAATAACCATATCGGTGGCCGTACAGAAATTGGATTGAACGGTAAGTGTGTAAATGGTGGTATGTTGGGGAGTGGCAGTGGGGTTGGGTGAATTTGGATTGTCGAGATTCTCGGCGGGAAGCCACGAATAGGTATCGCCGCCGCTGCCCGAGAGGGTGACGCTATGTCCGAGGCATATCGTGGTGTCGTTGCCGGCATTTGCCAAGGGTATGTTCAAAACCAAAATGGGAAGGGAAGTATCGCTGACTGCTCCGCAGATGGAATCGTAGAGGGTTAAGGTTATGACATAAGGACCGTAGTCGGACCAGGATACTTCAAAAGGCCCGGCACCGTTTCCTGACATAATGTTGCCTCCGCCGAAATTCCAGTTGAATGAAGTCCAGGGGGTGCTATCACCCACAAAGGAAATGGTAGCTCCTTCACCAACGCAAATATAGGGGTCGATGGTAAAGGCAGCATTGGGTAAGGAGTATACATTGATTTGCTGTATGCTGGTGTCGGTACAACCATTATAATTGGTAAGATACAATGACACTGTGTAGCTTCCCGGAGCGGAGTAGAAATGTGTGGTATCCCAGGTATGGTCGATGGGGCTGCTATCGCCATAGTCCCAAAACCAGTCGGTAAGGCTGTCGGCCGGGGCCGAGTTGTTATGAAACACCACGCCGGCGAGCAGACAGGTATCGCCAGCGGTATAGTTCGCGTAAGCCACATGTCCGATATTGACGACCTCGGTGTAGGAAGAATCGCAGCCTCCGGAAGTGGAAATGGTTAGTGTGACAGGGTAACTTCCATGCGAGGTATATTCGTGCACGGGGTTTTGTTCGGTGCTGAAGGTTCCGTCGCCGAATGACCAGTTCCAGGAATAAATACTACTGTTGTTGATCCATGATGAATCGGTGAAGATGACTGTGCGCGAACAACTGTCGTATTGGCTGACAAAAGCCGGATGGAGAACGGTACGGGAAATGGTGGCCGATAATATAAAATTGCAGCCTGTGACGGAAGTGACGTTGCAGGAATATAAAGTGCCTATCAAAGGATTGGGAACAGTGATGTTTTGAGTGGTGTCGCCCGTATTCCACAAATAGCTGAAGCCAATAGGGGCCGAAAGAATGGCGCTGTCGGAGCCGTTGCAATAGGATTCATCGATGTTGAGCCGGCCGCATTCGGCTGTGAGGTAAGCATAGCCATAATGACCACCCCAGGCGCAATCGAGATTGGTGAATTCGATATGAAGCAACTGGCCGGCATAGGCAGCCAGATTGACTCCGACGGTAGTCCAGTCTTTCCAGTGAATCAATCCGTCAGTGGGGGAAGTCCAGGTTTGAAATCCGGGGATTCCGGCGGAAGAATATACCTGATAAAAACCACAGGCGGTATCGACCAATTGATCCTGGTCGTTTAAGACTTTGATAGAAAAGAATGGCTGGAATTCTTCCGGATGACCGGGATCCTGAAATACGACGGCATAACGATAGATAAAATTAGGATTGTCGGGGTCGACGGTGAAGTAATATACCAGTCGTTCGGCTTCCGCGCCATTGATCTCGTTGCCGAGTTTGGCACAGACCGATTGTCCGGGAGCAGGCACTATGAGGCCTCCGTTGGTGCGGGGATCCGATTGCTGGGTGGTGATGATGGTATGCCTGCCAGCTACTATACCCGGAGTAGGGCAACAGCCCACCCCTCCTCCACTGTTATAGCCTGTATAGGCTTTCCAGTTATCGAAATTGTGAAGTGAAAAATTGGCATTGGGACAATATTGACCAAAAACTCCTTTAGAAAGTAACAAAGAGACTATGAGTAGTACTACATGTTTTTTCATACGTAAGGAAAATTAAAAATTACCATTCTATTTTCACTTCAAAGGTAAACATATGTTAAGGCAAATGCAAGTTTATTTGCGTCAATTAAGTTAACGGTAGGTTTGACTAAGTTAACGGTAAGTTTTTTTATTATTTGGATCGCATATACGTATTATTTTTTGAAAATTTATTTAATTGGCCGCCGCCGATTGAATTCGTCAAGTGGAAAGAGGGGCGGGGGAAAATCATTCAACTATCATCTTACCATAATAGTATTTCTTACCGTTGGTCAATGTAACATTATAGATTCCACTTGCCTCTCCAAAAATATCCAGTTTTTGATCACTTTCATTTACGGTTAAGGATTTTTGACGAATAAGTTTCCCGTTAAAATCAAAAATAGAGAGTATTAGTTCGTTTTCGAATTTAAAATCCTCTGGTATTTTTAAGCGAAAAGATCCTTTGTTCGGATTGGCATAAATAATAAGCTCATTGCTATTATCAAAATGATTTCCTTCGCTTATTCCTGTTATAAGATCATGTTTGGCAAAAACAATATCTGCCCATCCGTAATTGGTAAAATTTTGATTGCCGATAGACAGGGTTGCAGAAATTGTAGGTGGCGGAGGGAAGATTCCTGTTACGTATATATTATTATCATCGTAAGCAACGCTTAATCCAACACCTAAGTCAGCATGGTCTACACCCTGGCAATTGCCGTTATTATCAAACTTTGCCAAAAATAAATCCTCAGAAGTACTTGCATTTATGTTGTAGCTGCCAAAAGTACTTTGTCCACTACAGGCACCTGTAAGAACAATTGAACCTAAAGGTGAAACAGAAACTCCAACGACTCCTACACCCAAAGAGGATGTAAATTGTTTGACAAAAAGCAAATGACCATTTGGATTATATTTAGAAAGAAATCCGTTGGTAATATTGTTTGTAAATAAAGTGTCGTTTTGAATAATGCAGGAGTCATGAAATGAACCACCACAATAAATGTTTCCACTATTATCAATATCCATCATTGGAAAGGTAATACTAGTTTGGGGGAACCCTTCAAACTTCATCCATTTTGCATCACTTGTATTTGAATCCATACAAATTAACCCATAACCAATTCCATGTAAATTTGTTACTGAAATTGTATCAACACTTATAATGTCATTAGATGAAGCAGCATAGGCAGACCCTGCTGCGTATATATTGTTGTTAAAATATCGCAATGACAGAAAACGCATTCGCGATTGATTTCCAGTATATGGAAATTTTGTTTTTGCCCAAATAGGGGACCCATTATTGTCAAATTTGGCTAAAAATGTACCTGCGGATACAGTGCTAGAACCAATGGTGTTAAAAGAATTTGAATAGCCAGCGATAAAAATATTTCCATTATCATCTATAGTCAACGAGTGACCATAAGTGCTAGAAAGTGATGGAGAAGTCAGATTCTTAGCCCATAAACAATGTCCGGTTGAATTAAATTTTGCGAAAAACCCCGAATTGTTATATCCAGAATATAAGGTACAGGTGTCGATATTACAGGAGATGTCATATAGTCCTGCGATGTAAAATACATTATTATTAATGTCAAAAGCAAAACTAAAATCAATATTCCCAGATGGGCTAACGCAATTCCTTACCCATAGCAAATTTCCTGCATCCCCGTATTTTGCAATAAATGCATCGTTTGAACCTTGTAGGGTGTCATTATCTATATAACAATCATAATAGTTTGTGGCAGCATAAGGTTTTGCGTAGCCTCCAAATATATAGACATTTTGAGCAGCATCAACATTGCCTATGAATGCCTGATCCACGCCTGGCCCTCCTATTTGTTTAGCCCATTGCCAATTTTGTCCAATTACTATTTGAATTGACAAAATAAAAGCGAGGAAAAATATTTGTTTTTTCATTTTGTTTTTTTTATTCAAATATACACTTTAATTTTAGAAACAATCGCACCCGCTGCCGCACGATTGCATCGTGTGGTGTATCAACTCTATTTTCATATAACCACTCCGCCGCCGCGCGTCTATATCCCGTGGTATAAATAAAAAAAGCCCGCTTTCTCATGCAGGCTCTGCACATGGGTTATTGTATTCCATGCATCTTCTATAACTCAACAAACAATAGGCACTCTGGCATTCTAGGCACTTATTCTCTCCATTTGCACCTCAATCTCCTGCGTCTTACCTTGTTTAAAAGTAATTATCATTTGTTTGGTCACAAAACCAACCTTCGAAAACTCCACATGATACGTCCCTGCCTTAAATTTCGAAATATCTGCCATACCATTAATATCGCTCACCGCCTCACGGTTCAGTTCAACTATCTTCACCATCACACCTTCCAGCAAATTCGTTATAGCTCCCTGTGGCGGATTCGCATCCTTACACATCACAACAAACCTTGTATGCCTTACTCCCTCTATCTCTAGTCCTATAGCCTCAGCCAATTCGGTCACCAGCGCCGGCTTTGTTATTTTATATTCTCCCAAAAAATAATCATAAATATTTTCCACAGCATCATCAGCCAGCTTCGTAGCTTCTGCTACAGCACTGGTACCTTCCACCTTTTTCACCGTCCTGACATCAGCCGGATTCACCTGCGCCAGATTATAAGCCTTTATGGCATCTACCATGGCGGTTATGTCTGCAGGTTTTATATTCGGAAAAACAATATTATCCGATAATATCGCCTTGATTTCATTTGCACGGGTCAAAGCATCCGCCTTTTTTGCTCTGAATATATATCCCACCTCATGTTTCAGTTTCTTAATAAGATCCGGCCTGTGGGCAGCTTTTGCCTTAGGTAAACCCTTATGCGCATACTGTATCACAGTCTCTGCCATCAATTTCTTCTTCTGATTCACATCCACCGTCACTCCTGTATTATCTGCAGTCTGTATCATTTCGGCAGCCAAAATTTTTGATACGGAAATATCAAGATTTGTAACATCACCTGCCATATCAGTTATAGCAGATATTTCATCAGGATGATCAACAATAAATTTCTTAACCCTTAAAAAACTAAAAAGTTTCCAATAATAATATGCTTTCATGCTAATCCGTTTTTAAATTTGACATTTATAAGTTGCTTTCTTGTTAAGATAATGATAGAAGCAACAACTATTTTTTTTACAAATTAAATACATTTTTAGGCTCAAGTCAAGTTTTTTTTCAATTATTTTTCAATAAAATGTGCAAATCCTTGATAAATGCCATTTCCGTAAGCATCAGCTATGTTATAAATTTTTTTAAATCATCAGAAAAATCATTAATAGATCATAAAATTGTGCCATAAAATCAATACTACCTGAGCAGATAATTACAAAATATCATCAGATAAAAGGTGATTAAGTACCTACTTGACATTTTATGGTAATCCCCCCCCCGACAATCCATTTTAATCACCAACCCAAACACCCAATGTTAACCGTCAAATCATAATTCATAGATATCAATTCTCAAATCAAAAATCTCAAATGTAAAATCTCAAATGTAAAATCAAAAATCTTAAATCTTAAATCTCAAATCTCAAATCAATTCCCCTTATACCTCTCTTCAGCCATTCCCTTACTATTCCCTGCCATGTCATGTCAATCACAGGTCATATCATGCCGTTCGCAGGTCATTTCATGCCCTTCGCAGGCCATTTCATATCGTTCGCAGGTCATGTCATGACAATCACAGGTCACGTCATGTCGTTCGCAGGCCATTTCATTTCAATCACAGGTCATTTCATATCGTTCACAGGTCATGTCATGTCAATCAAAGACCGTTTCATGTCATTTGCAGATCATTCCGCATCGTTTCCAAACCCCGTCAATACTACTGTAAATATAAGTATTGTTATAAAAAAACGTACCCCCCCGATTAAAATGTAACCCCCTCAAAGCTCATAACCACCCTCTTCGAATTAGTTGTTATCGCCTGCCCATTATTCCCTAAATTTGCAGACCTAACCCCTTCATAAACCCGGACCATGCTCACCCAAACTCAACAAAACATGATAGCGCAAACCATTCATTTTGTAAAATCGGGTTCCGCGGGCGAATCGACGGGGCATGATTGGTGGCACATCTATCGTGTGGAAAAGCTAGCATTGTATCTGGCCGAAAAAGAGAAAGCCGAACTGTTTTTGGTGAGGCTGGCGGCCCTGCTGCACGATGTAGACGACTGGAAGTTTAATGCTATAGGGTCGGCGCATGCCGAAAACTGGCTGAAAAGCCTGGATGTGGACGCTGAAACTATAGAAAAGGTGGTTCACATCATAGCCCAGGTTTCGTATAAAGGGGCGGGCGAAGACACCATGCCTGATTCGATAGAAGCCAGGGTGGTGCAG
>CAZNRQ010000134.1:0-7843 GCA_964574845.1 uncultured Bacteroidales bacterium | reverse complement strand
AATGAAGGGTTTGATTGGTACAATCAAGGGTTTGTTTGTACCAAGTATGAGTGCATTTGTACCAATGAAGGGTATAATTGTAATAATAAAGAGTTTATTTAGTGCAATAAAGGCTGTATTTGTACCAATATAAAGTTTCTTTGGTACACCAATAATCTCGGCAGCATTACATTCTGTTTTATCTAAATCAAAGCGCATTACTGCATTTAAATATAAAAAATTTACGGGCATAGGCCCGATATCACACTATATGACAGGTTTTGACTGAATGAGTATCGCCTGTGTTGTTCTTCCGATAATGTAACTCTTGCTGACTATATACAAAGTGGCAGTGGTGCCTCACCATATTATATCTTTATTGGGATTGTAATTCGGCGAATTCGTATAAAAAAATCACGAATATCCTTAACTGAAAGTCATTGACAAAAAACTCTATCAATCCTTGATACAGCGAATGCTAAAACCATAGGTTTTGGGGCCATAATATCTGAAAATATTGGGTTTATTATAATCCAAATAGCGGTACATGGGCTGATTACTATTCGTTGAGGATGTCCACCAGAAGCCCGTCGAAAGGACACCGGGGTTGCCCCAAATACCATTATACATGCAGCAACCACCTCCCAATGCAGTAAATCCACTTTCATTAGAACCCCAAACCGCGTATATATCTGATGACTTATTCCATCCTTTTGAGTTTCCTTCAATTTTTAATTTATTACCCTCATTTGTCCCTCTCCAATTCATTTTGTCTGCAATATCTGTCTGCATTCCAAGATATATTTCTAATTCTTTCCATTCATCATCACTTGGTACATGCCACCCCACTGGAGCAATATTTCTTGAATCACTTATTGTATGCCAATTATACAAGAAACCATACATTTTACCCTGAAAATTCGAAGAAGTTGAATCTGAATTATCAACAATACAATAGGCACCTGAATCCAAATGATTCCAGGTAGCAGAATCCAAGTTATAATTGAATTCAGCGACATAAATGATAGAATCTCCGTTTCTATATCTGCTAGTTTTCAAATTTTCTGCCATCCACCATTGGTTACCAATTTTTACGGTTTTATAAACATTACCGTCAATATCAGTCATGGTTCCAGTTTCTATGTTTGCTTTCTTTTCCTTTTTACAACTATTTGCAAGCATAACAAAACATAATGACATTAGAAAAACTATTGTTATAGCAATGTTACACCTCATCTTATTAATTGTTTTCATCGATTATACTATAGATTTTTCTGACTGCAGCTTCTCAGAATTAATTTTTAATAAAGGTATTGCTAACAACCGAATTACTTGTGTAAACGCGAACCAAATATATACCGGGAGCTAGGCCTGATATATTAATACTTTGTTTAATTAAACCTGAGACCCTACCTAAGTCATTCTCAAATTCAACGTTACCAAAAGAATTATAGACTATGTATTTTGCTTCCGAATTATCCGCAAGCTCTGCTTCAACCACAACCTGCTCATTAGCTGGATTAGGATACAGTTTTATCATGCTTTTATTGCTGTTCCCTAAATCAGGACAGACCAGACTGATATCACGATCGGCACATAAACCCGGATAACAACACAAATCCTGAACATTGTAATTTGCATTGGGATCGTAATTACAGGCATTTGGGTCCATACAACCTAAAACAATACGATTTTTGCAGGAATCGGGAGCACTACAAATGTAATTCTTACTGTACTCGAAAAAATTTGGATCCATGCATCCACAAGTGGGAGGATATTTGAGATAACCACTGATTATTTCATCAAGTGTATCATTTGCTGCTACGTATTTGATTTCAGTTCCATTTAAAGTATCTTTTATTACCACATTAAGTTCAAAAAAAATGTCACCTTTTGTAGTCAACTGTGCAACTAATACCTGATTGCTATCAGGATTCACACCCATTACCCCCGAATTTTGTATGTACGCAATATTGCTTATAAATTGCTTCCCCACTTTTGCAGAACCAAAAATAGTACTATCAACTCCTGAAATATCAACTATGCCATATGAAGACCAAGAAGTGTCTTTTGAATAAGAAAATCTCATGCCATCAGAAGTTGTTAATGGAATACCTGCTAACACATCATTATTGTTTAGTAAGCCACCTAGAATTCCAGCACTTCCTCCATCGTTATGCGCGCCTCCGACAAACGATCCATCATCGTCATATGTTTTTAGAACACCGAAATAACCATGTGTTGAATCGAGGTTAGTAGCAGTATGACCCAATGTTAACCAAGTGTCAAGCGCCAAAGTGCCATATTTATATTTATTTTTACCAATATCTCTAGCAAAACTTTTTCCACGATCTATATTATTAAAAAAATTCTCAGTACTGCCAATTTTTAAAGCATGCTTCGAATCTCCATAAACTTTTGTTAATTTGCAACCTGGCTGCATTTGAATATATATTCTGTAAGTTTTGGAACCTATTTCCAAAAATCCACCCGTAGTATCCGTCGCATCATTAGCATCAGAAATATAATAAGTCTCTACAATTACTTTTTTTATAGCATTTTGAGCAATTATTGAAGTAAGTGAGAGTGTTGCAGCAATAAAGAAAAATATTCTTTTCATTGTTTTAAAGTTTTAAAGTTTCCACGAAACTGATAAAACAAAATTGGTTCCATACCTGTTTTTACTATAAATCAGGCTTTGCTTATCATTATTCGACTTTGTAATATCGTTCCAAATATTTTTAAAATAATCTTTGTTATTTACGGCCATATATGATTTAACTGTTGCTGTATTTAAAATATCAAGCACTTTGACACTCACATTAAAATATTTCCCTATTTTTTTTGATATTTTAAAGTCCAGTAAGTGTCTGGGCATCTCATAAATATCCGGAAGTGTCGGATCGGTAATTATTACTAATTTACTACCTTGAATATTGTAGCTTATAGTAGCCGATAAACCAATTTTCCTTGCATTATAGGTTAACATGGTATTAATCAAAAAGGGAGCTTGTCCATACATCGGTCTAATGCCACCCTTTAAATTGAAAATATGACCAGCCAAATCGGTTATTGTCCCCCCCTGAAGTTTAGTTTGAGAATATATCAAGGTGAGATTTCCTTTAAATTCGAAATTTTTTAAAAAGTTTTTCTTACCTTCTATTTCAATCCCAGCCAAACTTGTGTAATTGGGATTGTTTATCCATGACAAACAAAAACCCCAATTCGATAATTCCACATGATTTTTAAAGCCTTTATAAAATATACTTGCTGAAATATTATCACCAGATTTGTAATACGATTCAAACCTTAAATCAAAATTATTAATTTGCACTATTTTTAACTGAGAATTCCCTTTAACATAAGAATTTGATTCAAAATCATAAAATGTTGTTTCAGAAAGTTCCCTGATACTTGGTCGAGCGGTAGTTTGGCTGTAATTCAATCTTAAATTCTTTGGTGAAGCTTCGTTATTATTAAGTTTAAAAATCAAATTGATACTGGGCAGATAACTTACTTTTTGTAAATTACCTGGTTGAATATCCATAGAATTTCCCCAAACATCTGTAACTATTCTTCTAAAATCATTTGCTTTTAGCCCCAATGAATCAAATATAAAACAATCTGTAAATATTTTACTCATTTCAATTCTGAGCCCTCCAGATAACCTAATTTTCGGAATTATAGAATAATCTATCATTGCATATCCCGCAATTATATTACTATTACCAAAAAAATTATCAGCAGGGGTTAAATATTTTCTATAAAATCCATAGGATGAACGATAGGGTTCGCCACCGTTATTTACTGTAGTTATATCAAATATTGAATTTGAATTCATAGTGCTTAATAGTTCTATTGAAGGGTATTCAAATCCCTTACCATTAGCAAATTGGTAAACATAACTCATGTTTTGTACATGATTGTACAAATATGCGCCCCCCAATTTAATTTTTCTGACTTTGTCTGGCTTATCTCCAAGAGGAATTTCTAATGAGAGCTGCGTGTCAAAGACATTATCAGTTAAATACCTAAAATATCTTGTCAAGTCTGTTGGGAAAGTAAAGTATATTGTGTAATTATCAGGCATATATCCTTCCGTAAAATGCAAAACATTATTTTTCGAATCGGGTGCATTGCTTTTACCATTGGTGTACGATGCGTTAAACTCAATTTTAATTTTTGGTTTTGGCAGGTAATGCTCTGATTTTAACTGATAAATATATTGCTGTCGGGATTCATAAAACTGATACTTCGAGAATAGAATTTGAGGAGGGTTATTAATTGGATCATTTGTTGCTGGCTCGCCATATTTTCCATCCCGGACATTATTCACGCCAATAACATTTGGCATATACAGCAGGGAGATACTGTTGTTTTTATTAAGCTTGTAAGCTAATTTTACTAATACACTCCAACCATTTGTTTCCTTTGCAAGATATTGGTATTTAGAAAATTTACTTGTAATTGAATCCGGTTTACCTGATTGGAAACTATAGCTATTACGAATAGAATTTGGATCGTATTGTGTAGAACTTGAATATCTAAACCCAATTATGAATCCTAAGGTTTTTCCAAAGAGTTTTGTCTGATTTCCTATTGAAAAGCTTTGACTATAATTTATCGGTGCGATTTTTGTTGTAGTGTTCCAGTTATTTGGCAACCCTTTTTCAGACTCTACGGCTTTAGCATTGATAATATCGAAAGCTTTCCCCTCATATGCTAAACTACTAAACAAATTCTTAGCATTCTGAAATGCCACCGGATCGTTAATTTGAGCATTACCCATGAGCCCTAATTGTATAAGTCCTAATTTATAATAGGTGTCATTCCAGGTTGTTGTGCCATTAACTCCTAAGGAATTGAAATAACTACCTAATCCAAGAGCTACAAATTCCTGATAAGTAGAGGGATTTGCTTCAAATTGTATAAACCCTTTATGATCATAATTACGAAATCCATTATCGAATCCAAGCCAATCTGTTGAACTCCTTTCAGAAGACAATACGTCTTTAAAGGTGGATTGTGTATTATACCCAAAAGAAGCTTCTGTGAATAGGGAGAGTGTGTCTGGAAAATCTTTTGTCTCAATCGATATGTAAGCACCAGCCCAATCACCAGGTAAATCTGGTCTTGCTGTTTTCGATATTACAATGTTATCAACCAAACTCGAAGGAATAATGTCGAGTTTAAGATTATTTGTAAATGGATCTAGGGTTGGAACACGCGAACCGTTAATCGTCGTTTTTACATACCTGTCTCCCACACCCCGCACAGTTATTAGTCCGCTACTTGTAGTCGAAACCCCTGATACACGTGCTACGGCAGAAGCCACACTGGCATCTCCTGTTTTTTTTATAGTTTCGGCAGAGATATAATCTAATGTAGAACTGGAAAGGATTTTCATTCTTTCGAGCTGTGCATCGTTGTTTTTTGTAGCTTTTGCGGTAACAACAACTCCTCCTATTAATTTTATTGAAGATTCTAATATGTAGTTCTTAATCAGTACACCTTTGGTAACATGAATGGTATCTTCCATCGTATTATAACTGATATAGCTAACAACAATTATAACAGTACCCGAATCTGATATTTTTAATGAATAATCTCCGTTTAAATCGGTGGTGACACCGGAACTCATTTTTGATTTTGGATATACAGCAGCACCAATTAAAGTTTCTCCATTTTTATCAGAAATAGTTCCCCTCAGCACACATTGTCCTGATAAATTGTTTACCATGACAACGATAAATACCATCAAAAGAATAATTGACCTAATCACTTCATTTATTTTCATTCGGAAATATGTCTTTTTCAGTAAAATTTAATGATTCGAGATGGAATCGAAAAAAAGTATTAATTGCATCTCTAAATGACAGAAATTAATTCTTGACTAATTTTTTCGTTGTTCTAACTCCGTTTATAGATAATTCTATAAAATAAAGCCCTGTTCCCAAATAAGTTAGATCAATCTTTTCATTAAAATTATCCCCTAATTCGGGTATCAGTTTTTTTCTGAAAACGATATTCCCTAAAATATCATAAATGGTATAATAATTTTTAGATTTTTGATTATCTGCAGAAATAATTAAATTAAAAACGCCATTTGACGGATTAGGATAAATATTAAAACTGAAATCCTTTTTTGCAGCTTCGATACCTGTTGTATCGATAAATGTCATAGAGTCTGAATTAAATATTAAAAAATCTTTCTGAATTTCTGTTCCGGTTGGGTTAATGGCTACATATTTTTCAACTCCTCCGCTAGGTGTTCCGATCTGAATGTTCAGTTTGAAAGTAAACTTTCCTTTGGTTGTAAATTGACCTATAAGTACTTTGTTATTATTGGTGTCGGGACCAGTAGCTCCAGACAAACAAAACCATGCTCCATTGGTTGTTTCAAAAGAGTTACCCGCCTGGCTGGTTGCATTAAAAACTTCAATTTCAGTATCAATGCCTATAGTGCCGAATGATCCGGGAGTTCCAGTGATAAAACCATCTTGTACAGTTAATGGAATACCTGCATTGGTATCAGCATTTTGCAATATTCCGTCTGCATTAACAACATTTGAAATACTATTATCCTCAGATTTAAGAATTCCAAAATTTCCGACACACCCAGCTCCAGCGGATAACCACGAATCAAGCATAACTGTATTGTTTGCAGCCTGAGCTTTTGTAAAGGTGGGGTTTGTATTTCCTCTGTCTTCATTGTTAAAAAAAGCCGAGGATGTTTTTATTGATAAAGGATGATTGGGATCACCATAGGCCATTTGGAATTTGTAATGCTTTTTCATACTTACAAATACCCGGTAAGTGACAGAACCAACAGGAAGATTCCCATTTCCAATACTTCCGATGGAATCATCGGCATTAGAAATATAATACTTTTCTACAATAATGCTATCTAATCCGTTTTGTGCATAAAGCGAGGTTATTGCAATAAATAAAACTACGCTGTAAACTAATAGTCGTTTATAAGTTGATTTCATAATCTGGTTATTTTTATTTTATAATTATTTATAATTCAATCCGTCAAACATTATTTCAGAATCTTCAGGCTTTCCTGCAACAAACTTTACATAACCTTTTGTAGGTGTCCCAATCTGAACATTTATTTGAAAAGTAAGTTTCCCATTTGTGGTTAGCTGTGCAATTAGAACCCTGTTTTCAGGTGTCGGACCGACAACTCCTCCTAAAGCTGCCCATGCACCGTTAATGGTTGAAAACCGTTTTGCTGTACTGTCGTTATTAAAGAATGTAAGATCCAGGTTGTAAAGCTGAAAATCAGGTAAAACAGCCTTAGTCAGACCATCAGATTTAGCAAGTGAAGACCGATTCGTTATTAATGATAATCTTGAGGTGTCCTCCTCTCTGGGAATCCCCGTAAACCCCCTACAAGCGGCTCCCAAGGTTATCCATGAATCCAAAGCAATATTCCCGGTACTTATTTTTTTTAAATCCACATTGAAACCGGTTATGGCATCAGCATCATTGTTATTGTAAAACTTAGTAGTTGTTTCGAAAAATAATTCGTGTTTTTTATCCCCATATACCATTTGAAGTTTATATCCCGGTTTCATGTCAACAAAAATTCTGTATGTAATAGAGTTTTTGGGAAGTGCATTAGCCGATGTGTCTTTATTGTCAATAGAGTCAGCAACATAATACTTTTCTACTATAATTTTTTCTAAAGCCAGACTATCATCATGAGTTATAAGGTAATCATTAAGTTTGTTCTGGGCAATCAGCAAACTATTAGCACTTATTAATATCACATAGATTACACAAGCGTAACCAAAAATCATTTTAACCATTTGGACTTAAATTAATTCTTTAGGAATTATAATTCGCCTTGAAAATA
>CAZNRQ010000133.1:0-7901 GCA_964574845.1 uncultured Bacteroidales bacterium | reverse complement strand
GCTGAAGCAGGTGCTGAAGTTGAAGAAAAAACACGTTTTGATGTGGTTTTAAAAGCAGCAGGTCAAGCTAAATTAGGCGTTGTAAAACTTGTAAAAGAACTGACAAGTTTAGGCTTAAAAGAGGCTAAAGAATTAGTTGATGCAGCTCCAAAAACAATCAAAGAAGGTGTTAGTAAAGACGAAGCTAATGCTTTAAAATCTCAATTAGAGGAAGCTGGAGCTGAAGTTGAGATTAAGTAAGAGTATTATAAATATTCTATAAACGGTTTAGACGGGCAAAAAGCCTGTCTAAACATTGTTTTATTTATATTGCGTTATATTTTTTTTCTTACCCTTAAAACTTAATACTTTGGCTTCAACTAAACTTGAAAAAATAAATTTCGCATCCACAAAAGTCCAGGCAGAATGTCCAGATTTCCTTGATATTCAGCTAAAGTCGTTTAAAGATTTTTTTCAGTTAGAAACAACACCTGAAAACAGACAGAACGAGGGCTTATATAAAGTTTTTGCTGAAAACTTTCCCATCTCGGATGCACGTAATAATTTTGTTTTAGAGTTTCTTGACTATTTTATCGATCCTCCCAGGTATGTATTGGAGGAATGTCTCGAAAGAGGATTAACTTATAGTGTCCCACTAAAGGCAAAGTTAAAATTATATTGTACAGATCCCGAACATGAGGATTTTGAAACAATTATTCAGGATGTATATTTAGGAATGATTCCTTATATGACTCCTAAAGGTACTTTTGTTATCAATGGTGCTGAAAGAGTGGTTGTATCTCAATTACACAGGTCGCCCGGAGTATTTTTTGGAAAAACAAGACATGCCAATGGTCAGACTTTGTTTTCTGCCAGAATCATTCCTTTTAAAGGATCATGGATTGAATTTGCTACTGACATTAATAACGTCATGTATGCTTATATCGACAGAAAAAAGAAATTACCGGTTACTACACTATTACGAGCAATCGGATTTGAAAGCGATAAAACTATTCTTGAGATTTTTAATCTTGCAGATGAAATTAAAGTTAATCGCGCTTCACTTAAAAAAATTATCGGGCGTAAGCTTGCTGCGCGCGTTGTAAGATCATGGATTGAAGACTTTGTTGATGAGGATACCGGTGAAGTTGTATCAATTGAAAGGACAGAAGTTTTAATCGACCGTGAAACTGAAATTGAAAATGAACACTTAGATATTATTCTGGATTCAGGAGTTAAAACGATTCTGATCCATAATGAAGGTGTTGATAATAATGACTATTCTATTATTTTCAACACATTACAAAAGGATCCAGCCAACTCGGAAAAAGAAGCGGTTGAATTCGTGTACCGATTATTGAGAAATGCTGAGCCTCCCGATGAAGAAACCGCTCGAGGTATTATTGAGAAG
Organism: uncultured Bacteroidales bacterium; assembly: GCA_964574845.1. Classification (GTDB taxonomy): domain Bacteria; phylum Bacteroidota; class Bacteroidia; order Bacteroidales; family CAIWKO01; genus CAIWKO01. The sequence continues at coordinate 6,511 of CAZNRQ010000133.1, read as the reverse complement.
TTATTCTTTTCGGATAAGCGTTATGATCTTGGTGATGTTGGTCGATACAGAATAAATAAGAAGCTGAACTTTGATATGAGTATTGATACCAAGGTTCTTACGAAAGAAGATATAATCTCGATTATAAAATACTTGGTTGAACTCCAAAATCTGAAAACAGATGTTGACGATATCGACCATTTAAGTAACAGAAGGGTTAGAACTGTAGGTGAGCAGTTATATGGACAATTTGGTGTGGGATTGGCCAGAATGGCACGTACGATCCGTGAAAGAATGAATGTTCGTGATAACGAAGTTTTCACTCCAGCTGATTTGATCAATGCAAAAACATTGTCATCTGTTATCAATACTTTTTTTGGTACAAATCAACTTTCACAGTTCATGGATCAGACCAATCCACTGTCTGAATTGACTCATAAAAGAAGAGTTTCAGCTTTGGGACCTGGTGGTTTATCCAGAGAAAGAGCGGGATTTGAGGTGCGTGACGTGCATTTTACGCATTATGGTCGTCTTTGTACTATTGAAACACCTGAAGGCCCCAATATTGGTCTTATTTCATCACTTTGCGTTTTTGCCAAGATTAACAAACTTGGATTTATTGAAACACCTTATAATAAGGTGATTGATGGTATTGTACAAAATACAGAAGCTCCAACTTACCTTTCAGCTGAAGAAGAAGAAGATAAAATTATTGCTCAGGCAAGTACACCCTTTGATGGTAAAGGTAAAATTCTTCAGGAACACATTAAAGCTCGTTTCCAGGCAGATTATCCTATGGTAGAACCTGAGAAAATTGACTTAATTGATGTTGCTCCTAACCAAATAGCATCCATTGCTGCTTCACTTATTCCTTTCCTAGAACATGATGATGCTAACCGTGCCCTAATGGGATCGAACATGATGCGACAGGCTGTTCCATTGATGGTGCCAGAGGCACCTATTGTGCAGACCGGAATTGAAGGAAAAGTTGCAAAAGATTCTCGCGTTCTTATAAATGCTGAAGGTGATGGTCTTGTTAAGTATGTTGATTCAAAAGAAATCACAATTGAATACGAAAGAACAGACAGGGATAGAAAAGTTAGTTTTGAGGATGATATAAAAACCTATACTCTACCTAAATTTGTTAAAACTAACCAAAACACTTGCGTTAACCTTAAACCTATTGTTCGTAAAGGACAAAAAGTAAAAAAAGGGGATGTACTCTGCGAAGGTTATGCAACACAAAATGGCGAGCTTGCTTTAGGTCGCAATTTGAAAGTTGCTTTCATGCCCTGGAAGGGATATAATTTTGAGGATGCTATCGTAATATCAGAGCGTATTGTTCGTGAAGATGTTTTTACTTCTATTCACATTGAAGAATTTGTATTAGAGGTTCGCGAAACCAAACGCGGGATGGAAGAATTGACCAATGATATTCCCAATGTAAGCGTTGAAGCGACCAAAGATCTTGATGAAAACGGAATTATCAGGATAGGTGCTGAAGTGAATGAAGGAGATATTCTGATAGGAAAAATTACTCCAAAAGGTGAAACAGATCCTACCCCTGAAGAGAAATTGCTTCGTGCCATTTTTGGTGATAAAGCCGGAGATGTTAAAGATGCATCATTGAAAGCGCCCCCATCAATGAAAGGGGTTGTTATTGATAAAAAATTATTCTCCCGTGTTATCAGAGATAAAAAGAATAAAACAAAAGAGAAGGAAACTCTGAAGGATTTTGAAGATGATTTTACTAAAAATGTTCAAGCTCTGAAGGTTAAACTTGTTGAGAAACTTTTGGATCTTTTGGATAATAAAACTTCTCAGGGTGTTTATAGCAATCTGAAAGAAGAATTGATTCCAAAGAAATCCAAATTTACTCAAAAAGCACTTCTAGGACTTGACTATATTTCTATTAATCCTACTAAATGGACTTCTGATAAAGATACTAATGAGTTGATAAAACAGTTGTTGCATAACTATACTATTAAATATCGCGAGTATTTGGGAGTTTACAACAGAAACAAGTTTATTGAAACTGTTGGTGATGATTTACCATCAGGAATAGTTAAGCTTGCCAAAGTATATGTAGCCAAGAAGCGTAAGTTGAAAGTTGGTGATAAGATGGCCGGTCGACATGGTAATAAAGGTATTGTTGCCAGAATTGTCCGTGATGAGGATATGCCATTTTTGGAAGACGGAACACCAGTTGATGTTGTGTTAAATCCTTTGGGTGTGCCTTCGCGTATGAACCTGGGTCAAATATATGAAACAGTACTTGGTTGGGCCGGACAGAAATTAGGAATGTCCTTTGAAACTCCGATTTTTAATGGTGCATCATTGGATGATATCAATGCTTATATGCGTAAGGCAGGCTTGCCAGATAATGGAAAGGTATATTTATTCGATGGTGGAACTGGTGAGAAATTTGATCAACCGGCAACTGTGGGAGTAATTTATATTTTGAAATTGCACCATTTGGTGGACGATAAGATGCATGCACGTTCAATAGGTCCATATTCTTTGATTACTCAGCAGCCATTAGGAGGTAAAGCACAATTTGGGGGGCAGAGATTTGGAGAAATGGAAGTTTGGGCACTGGAAGCATTTGGTGCTGCAAATATCCTACAGGAAATTCTTACTGTTAAGTCTGATGACGTTACAGGACGCGCACGTGCATATGAAGCTTTAGTAAAAGGTGAGAATATGCCCATACCAGGCGTTCCGGAATCTTTCAACGTGTTAGTTCACGAATTAAGAGGCTTAGGCCTGAATATTACGTTTGATGAATAATATTATTTTTCCTTTTAGGAATTTAGAAATAATTTAATATGGCTTTTAGAAAAGAATTAAACACAAAAGGTAATTTTTCTAAAATAACAATCAGTCTGGCTTCACCTGAACAGATATTAGAACGTTCAAGTGGAGAAGTGTTGAAACCCGAGACCATTAATTACAGAACTTACAAACCTGAAAGAGACGGTTTGTTTTGTGAAAGAATCTTTGGACCGGTAAAAGACTGGGAATGTCATTGTGGAAAATACAAAAGAATAAGATACAAGGGAATTGTTTGTGATAGGTGCGGTGTTGAAGTAACCGAGAAGAAAGTCAGAAGAGAAAGAGTTGGACATATTCAACTTACTGTTCCTGTTGCCCACATCTGGTTTTTCAGATCATTACCTAATAAAATCGGGGCGTTACTTGGATTACCTTCAAAGAAGCTGGAAACTATCATTTATTACGAAAGATACATTGTTATTAATCCGGGTGTAAAGCAAGATCTTAATTATCTCGATTTTCTTACTGAAGAGGAATATTTTGAGATATTAGAGACTTTACCAAAAGAAAACCAGTATCTGGATGATAGTGATCCTAATAAGTTTATTGCGAAGATGGGAGCCGAGGCTCTTTATGATCTTTTGGTAAGACTTGATCTGGATAGCCTTTCATATACTTTACGTGATAAGGCTAATAAGGAAACCTCACAACAGAGAAAACAAGAAGCTCTGAAACGTTTGCAGGTAGTTGAAGCATTTCGCGAAGCAAACTTAAGAATGGAGAACAATCCTGGTTGGATGATTGTAAAAGTTGTACCGGTTATTCCACCTGAATTAAGGCCTTTAGTTCCTCTTGATGGCGGACGTTTTGCTACTTCTGACTTGAATGACTTGTATCGTAGGGTAATTATCAGAAATAACCGTCTTAAAAGATTGGTTGAAATTAAAGCTCCTGATGTCATCTTACGTAACGAAAAAAGAATGCTTCAGGAAGCTGTTGATTCTTTATTCGATAATTCCAGAAAAGCTAATGCAGTAAAAACGGAATCAAATCGTGCTTTGAAATCTTTGAGCGATAGTTTGAAGGGTAAACAAGGTCGTTTTCGTCAGAATCTTTTAGGTAAACGTGTTGACTATTCTGGCCGTTCGGTTATTGTTGTTGGACCGGAACTAAAATTGAATGAATGCGGATTGCCAAAAGAAATGGCTTCAGAATTATTCAAGCCATTTATCATTCGCAAAATGCTCGAAAGAGGCATTGTTAAGACTGTTAAATCTGCAAAGAAAATCGTCGACAGGAAAGACCCTGTTGTATGGGATATTCTCGAAAATGTTTTAAAAGGACATCCTGTTATGCTTAACCGTGCTCCGACATTGCACCGTTTAGGTATACAGGCATTCCAACCAAAATTGATTGAAGGAAAAGCAATTCAGCTTCACCCTTTGGTTTGTACGGCTTTCAATGCTGACTTCGATGGTGACCAGATGGCTGTGCATTTACCATTAGGAAATGCAGCTGTTTTGGAAGCCCAAATATTAATGCTTGCTTCGCATAATATCCTGAATCCCGCCAATGGAGCTCCAATTGCAGTTCCATCACAGGACATGGTATTAGGGCTTTATTATACCACTAAAGGCAGAAGAAATATTCCAGAAAATCCTGTAAAGGGAGAAGGATACGTTTTTTATGGTCCGGAAGAAGTTATCGTTGCTTTTAATGAAAAGAAAGTTGACCTGCACGCATATATCAAAGTAAGAGTAGGCGTTAAGGAAGACGGAGTAATTACTACCAAACTTATTGAAACTACTGTTGGAAGAGTTTTATTCAACCAAGTGGTTCCCAAAGAATATGGTTATCTTAATCAGCTTTTAACTAAAAAGGCTTTGCGTGATATTATCGGTGATATTTTGAAAATATCTGGCACAGCGAGAACAGCACAATTTCTTGATGATATCAAAGATCTTGGATTTACCATGGCTTTTAAAGGTGGATTATCATTTAACCTTGGTGATCTTGTTGTTCCTGTCGTAAAAGCAGAAATGATTAGTAAAGCAGAAGATGAAGTTCTTGAAATTAAGAACAACTATAATATGGGATTCATTACTAACAATGAGCGATACAATCAGATCATTGACGTGTGGACACATACCAATTCAAGATTGACACAAACGTTAATGAATCAGTTAGCACAGCATATGCAGGGTTTCAACCCAGTTTATATGATGCTTGATTCAGGTGCTCGTGGTTCCAAAGAACAGATTCGTCAGTTATGCGGAATGAGAGGTCTGATGGCAAAACCACAGAAATCTGGTGCCACAGGTGGTGAGATCATTGAAAATCCTATTTTGTCTAATTTCCGTGAAGGGTTATCAGTACTTGAGTATTTTATTTCTACTCACGGTGCCCGTAAGGGTCTTGCTGATACCGCTCTAAAAACAGCTGATGCCGGTTATTTGACACGTCGTTTGGTTGATGTTACACAGGATGTAATTATTTCCGAACCTGATTGTGGTACTCTTAGAGGTTTAACTGTTACGGCTTTGAAGAAGAACGAAGATGTAGTTGAATCTTTGTATGACCGTATTTTAGGACGTGTGACATTACACGATATCTATCACCCTCAGACTGGAGAATTGATTTATGAAGCAGGATTAGAAGTTACCGAGGAAATAGGAAAGATCATTGAAGATTCTCCGATTGATACGGTTGAAATCAGATCCGTTTTAACTTGTGAATCGCGTCACGGTGTTTGTGCAAAATGCTACGGACGTAATCTTGCAACAGGAAATATGGTTCAGAAAGGAGAGGCTGTCGGTGTTATTGCGGCTCAATCCATCGGTGAACCTGGTACACAGTTAACACTTCGTACTTTCCACGTTGGGGGGGTTGCAGGTGTGAATATTGCTTCACTTTCGAAGATTGAAGCAAAATATGCAGGTATTCTTGAAATCGAAGAGCTAAGATCAGTTGAATATACAAATGCTGAAGGTACAAAGTATGATGTTGTTATTGGAAGGTCGGCTGAAATGAAAGTTGTTGACCCGAATACCAAGATTGTACTATCCTCTAATAATATCCCTTACGGTTCCAATCTTTATTATAAAAACGGAGATACAGTTAAGAAAGATTCCATTATTTGTGATTGGGATCCATACAATGCTTTGATTATCTCTGAGGTTTCCGGAAAGATTGTATTTGAAGATGTTATTGAAAATGTTACTTTCCGTGAAGAATCAGATGATCAGACGGGATATCATGATAAGGTTATTATTGAAACCAGACATAAAGCTAAAAACCCATCTATTAAAGTTATCAATGAGAGAACCAAAGAAGTCATTAAACAGTATGACATGCCTGTTGGTGCTCATATTAAAGTTGACGAAGGTGGAAAGATCATTGCCGGAGAAACCATTTGTAAAATCCCAAGAGCCGTTGGAAAAGCAGGTGATATCACTGGTGGTTTGCCACGTGTAACCGAACTGTTCGAAGCACGTAATCCTTCCGAGCCTGCTATTGTTTCTGAAATTGATGGTGTTGTTTCATTTGGAAAAAAACTGAAACGTGGTAATAAGGAAGTTATTATTACATCAAAAACTGGAGAAGAGAAACATTATTTGGTCCCTACGACGAAACAGATCCTTGCTCAGGAAAACGACTATGTAAAAGCGGGTACTTCATTATCCGATGGCGCTACCACTCCTGCTGATATTCTTGCAATTAAAGGATTAAGAGCGGCCCAACTGTATCTTCTGAATGA
>CAZNRQ010000132.1:0-7924 GCA_964574845.1 uncultured Bacteroidales bacterium | reverse complement strand
GATAAAGGAGAAAAACACTTGCTGATGAGGTTTCGCTCTCAGCCGGTGGGTAATGGCATATTTTTCTTCATCCGGAAGATCCTCAGGCGATTTGGTAACGATGATGATGTCGGCCCGTCCGGCTCCTGAAGGAAATTCGCGAAGCCTGCCTGATGGCAGCATGCTGTCGTGAACATAGAGCTTCGAATAGTCTGTAAGCAGAATACTCAGACCGGGTTTCACTCTCCGGTGCTGAAAAGCATCGTCGAGCAGTATGGCCTCAGGCGGAGGTTGCATTTGAAGCAGTTTCTGTATGCCTTCCACACGGTTCTCACAAACCGACACCGTTATGCCAGGAAATTTGTGATAGAATTGCAGAGGCTCATCTCCCAGGCTTTGCGCCGTCGACTGATCATTGGCCAGCAAAAACCCTTGGGTGTTGCGTCCATAGCCCCGGCTGAGGGTGGCCGGCCGGATGTTGTTCTTTTGCAGGATTCGTATCAGAAGTTCTATCAGGGGCGATTTCCCGCTTCCGCCTGTGTTGATATTTCCTGCACATATCACCGGCAGGCCAAAGGAAACCGATGGTAAAATGTTAAAGTCATACAGTTTGTTCCTGAGATAGGTGATCAATCCGTACAAAACAGAAAAAGGGGAGAGCAATATTTTGAGGATTATCTGCATGTCTTAGAGTAAAAGTTTGATGGCCTTGCGGTCGACCTTTCCGTTCACATTCAGAGGGAAGCTATCCAGAGAGCGTATCTCGGAAGGTATCATATAGGCAGGCATCTGTGTTTTCAGATAGTTGGCGAGTTCGGTTGTATTTTTTGTTCTTTCGATAAAAAGGTGTATCAGGGTATTGTCGTTTTCGTTTTGCGAAGTAACGGCCACCACATTGGGGGATTTGAGGAACTCCCTCGCATGGTGTTCTATCTCGCTCAGCTCCACCCTGAATCCCTGAATCTTCACCTGGTTGTCCAGCCTCCCGCTGAACATAAAGTCGCCATCGCCGTCAGTAAAGCAAATATCGCCTGTTCGATAAAAAACATGATCTATGCCGTTGATGTTATGATGGAAAAAGGCTTCTTTGTTCTTTTCAGGGTTTTTGATATAGCCCGAAGTCAGCTGTCCTCCCGAAAGGCACAGCTCACCGGGGGTATTGGCCGCAACCGGCTTCAGTTCTTCGTCAACCACTATGGCCAGCATATCTTTCATGGGTTTGCCGATGCATAAAATGCCGTTGTGGTCCTTGTTGGTTGAATTTCTATGCCAGTCGTAGGTAAGGCAGAAGATGGTTGCCTCGGTGGGTCCGTAAACGTTTTGAATAAGTGCATTGGGCACACAGTTGGCCCATCCTTTGGTCAGGTCGGTATAGAGGGCTTCTCCGCAAAACAGCGAGTATTTCATTTTCGGCATACTAATCTAGTCGAAATAGTTGTGCAAAAAACTCAGTATGGAAGGCACCATCAGCGCCACTGTGATCTCGTAGTCTTCCAGGATCATATAAGTAGCATTGAACTTGATATCGCCGGAAGGAACCGTATAAACACAGGCCCCAATCGTAAGCGGTATCAGGTAGGACATCACCGAAAGATCGAAGGTCAGGTCGAACATTTGCAAGAATCGGTCGTTTTCATCTATCTCATATCCCAGAGCGAAAAAAGCAGCAACAAATGATTCCACGTTCTTAATTCTTATTGGAACTCCTTTGGGAACGCCCGTACTTCCGGAGGTGAAAAGAATGTAGGCATTTTGTTCGTCAGAGATTTTGGGCGCCTGAAGAAGTGGTTTTTCATCCGTAATTTTATTTGTTTCAACAATAGTTACCCTTTCTGAAATATTGAAAACGTTACCAACTTCTTCTTTGTTGGAGGTTAATACCACTGAAATTTCTGCCTGTTCAATAATACTGTTGTTGCGGTCGGGAGGATTATGCGGATTGAGGGGGACATAGGTTTTTCCGGCAAACAAAATGGCTAGGATGGAGGTGTAGGTTTCTATGTCGTCGTAGATAACGATGCCTGTATTTTGTGCACCATTTTGCTGTATTGCCTTGCGAATTCCATTGATGCGGCGGCCACAATCGGCGTAGGAATAATAAGTGTTGTTGATACAAAAAGCATTTTTATTGTGGAATGTTTCAAATGCTTTGACGATTCTTGCAAACATATCAAATTTTTATCATCTGCAAAAGTACTAAATCGCAGCAATTAATCCCGATAATGAGATGGTTTTGTTCTTAACTCCCGATTCGAAATATATAGGGATATTTTCAGGAGAATTGCACTTTTTGGCGCAACAGAAATTACAATTGTAAATTAAATTTTTGCAAAAGGTTTCTGCCAGTTCAATATAATCGCCTCTTTTGCAAAAAAAGTTATTAACAATTTTACAAATAAAAGTGTTGAAAAACAAACAAATAAACGAATCAGGCATTCTCCTGTGTGTTTTTTTCTTTAAAAAGTGGGAGCAGGTGGGAAAAAGTGTCTAAATAAAAGTATCTTTACAGGCTAAAATGAAGTCAGAATTTCATGTTGAATTTAGTAGGTGAATACGAATGTAAACTGGACGCCAAGAGCAGATTGCTTTTCCCGGCCTCTTTAAAGAAACAGATACCCTCGGTGGGTGGTGAGTTTCGCTTTGTATTGAGCCGGGGATTTGAACAATGTCTGGTTTTATATACCGCCGAAGATTGGAAAACCCGGAGTGAAGAAGTAACACGCCTGAATGATTTTGTTTCGAAAAACCGGGAATTTATCAGGTATTTCCACCGGGGTGCCACAGAGTTGGAATTGGATGGTGCCAACCGTCTGTTGTTGCCAAAAAGCTTACTTGAATATGCGGAAATAGAAAAAGATATGGTATTGTCTGCCTTTTCGAACCGAATTGAAATTTGGGAAAGCAAACGTTATAAAACGCTCTTTACAATTACGCCGGAAGATTATTCCAAACTGGCAGAAGAAGTGATGGGTAAGAAAGAAAATAACAGGACGGAAGATGTATCATAATCCGGTTATGCTGCACGAATCCGTTGACGGACTGAATATAAAACCGAACGGCATTTATGTGGATGTAACTTTTGGTGGAGGCGGTCATTCGCGTGAGATATTGAAAAGGCTTGGCAAAGAGGGAAGGCTCATTGCATTTGATCAGGATGAAGATGCATTGCGAAATGCGATAGATGATAAGCGGTTTTTGTTGTTGAATAACAACTTTCGTTATTTGAAGAATTTTTTAAAATACCATAAGGCAGTTCCTGTGGATGGAATTTTGGCAGACCTGGGCGTTTCATCACATCAATTCGACATAGCTGAGCGTGGCTTTTCGACCCGATTCGAATCAGAGTTGGATATGAGAATGAACCAGAAGCAGGAATTGTCGGCACGAAGCATCGTAAATGAGTATGATCAGCAGCAACTGTCGCAGGTTTTTTGGCATTATGGAGAGATTGACAATGGCGGGCAGCTGGCAAGTGGGATTATAAATTTCAGAAAAGAAAGGGAGATAAAAACAACAGCCGATCTGAAAGAAGCCATTGCCAGGCAAATTGATAAAAGAAACGAGGTTAAATATCTGGCAAAAGTTTTTCAGGCATTGAGAATTGAAGCAAACATGGAACTGGAAGTTTTGAAAGAATTTTTAAAGCAGGGATTGGAGGTGTTAAAACCAAAGGGGCGTTTGGTGGTAATCTCTTATCATTCGCTTGAAGACAGATTGGTCAAGAATTTTTTTAAGTCAGGAAATTTTGAAGGAGAAATAGAAAAGGATTTTTTTGGGAACATGAAAGTGCCTTTTGGTTTGGTTACCAAAAAAGCTTTGATCCCCAACCAAACAGAAATAAATGAAAACAGCAGGGCACGTAGTGCCAAGCTTAGAATAGCGGAAAAATACTAACATGGCCAAAAACGAATTCAAACCCCTTGAAGTCGAGGAACCGGTAGTGGAGAAAGCGAACCCGAAACCGAAAAAAGTGAAAGAATCACGGTTGGGTATTTCTTTGCGAACCATTCTGGATGGGAGTATTTTAACCAGAGATGCTGTTGTCAGGCTGCTGCCTTTTGGAATTTACATGGCGTTTTTAATTGTGGCTTATATCGGGAACTCCTATTATTCTGAAAAAATAATCCGGAAAACCAGTAAAGTCCGCAACGAACTGAAAGAACTGGAATACGAATATATCTCTACCAAATCGGACCTTATGGATGTGAGCAAACAATCCGAGGTGGCAATAAGGCTGGATAGTTTGAAGACCGGATTAAAAGAATCATTGGTTCCGCCAATAAAAATATTCGAGAATGTTCAATCCAAGGCAAAAAGTAAATAATGGATAAGAATAGAAGTGCAATAATGTTGAGGGCATATACCATTTACGTATTGGTATTTATATTTGCTTTTATTATTATTGGAAAGGTTATTTACCTGAACACTGTCGAAAAGGATTTCTGGGCCAAGCAGGCAAGTGTTGTAAATAGCCGCACCGAAGTTATAAATCCTATCAGGGGCAACATCTACGCTGATGACGAAAGTTTACTGGCCATATCTGTTCCCATCTTCGAGATCAGGATTGACCTTGATTCGAGCGTCATAAGTGATTCACTTTTCGCAAAAAAAATAGACTCCCTGTCAATTTGTTTGAGCCAGTTATTTGATGGCAATAGCCTGAATAAAAATTTATACAAGAAAAACCTTATCAAAGCCAGAAGAGATGGAAACCGTGGTTATTTGATCAGAAAGAAAGCCACCTATAAAGAACTCAAAGCGATTAAATCTTTCCCAATATTAAAAAAGGGCAGCAAAGGAGGGTTAATTGTTTACACCAAGGATCGCAGGGAAAGGCCGTTTAAGAATCTTGCATCCATGACTATCGGCTATGAACGATTGGCCGATTACAAGGTGGAAATAAATCTAAAGGCAGGAAAAATAAGTCCTTCAAAATTTGATCAGAAATTAGATACTCTGGCAGAGTGTTTTGCCAACTTGTTTTTAGATTACAACAGGGATGATTATAAGAAAAAACTGCAATCAGCCTTTAAGGGAAAGGGTGCCGATGCGAGGATCACAAAAAAAATGAACGAACTGCAGTATGCAGAGCTATTGACCTTTCCACTGATAGAAGATGATACAAGCAGGATAATCAATGCAAAAAAATTAACGAGATCCTATTTTATTGGTCTGGAAGGCCATTATCGTGATGATCTTAGGGGAGAGAAAGGGATAGTAACGCTGAAGAGAGTTGGAAGTAATAGTTGGAAAAAGATAAGTGAAGAAGACATGGTCGAGCCGAAGAACGGATGCGACCTTTATACTGCCATTGATGTAAATATTCAGGACGTTGCACAAAATGCCTTAAAGAAAAGCCTGGATACAACAAAAGCAGATTGGGGTTGTGTGATTCTGATGGAGGTCAAAACCGGTTACATTAAAGCCATAGCAAATCTAACCCGAAACAAGGATGGCATATACCAGGAAATGCGGAATTATGCTACTGAAGAATTGTATGAGCCAGGGTCAACCTTTAAAATGGCCACAGTGATGGCGGTACTTGAAGATGGTACCTTTGATACAAATACGATTGTAAATACGGGAAAAACTGTATATCCCGGGTGGGGAACAGTAGTAGATTCACATGAGGAGGGCTATGGAAGGGTATCTGTTGCAAAGGCATTTGAAAAATCTTCGAATGTCGGTATAACAGAAATTGCCAGACGTGCTTTTGGAAAAAACCCTCAAAAATTTCAGCAATATCTGGATAAAATGGGACTGATCAATAAATCAGGAATTGATCTGGATTACGAGCCACAACCCAGAATAAAAGTCAGCTATGGTGATCTTTTGGGTATTGCTTTTGGCTATGCCTTAAAATTGACACCCTTACAGGTTCTGTGTTTTTATAATGCCGTTGCTAACAATGGAAAATACATGAAACCTTATTTTGTTAAAGAGATCAAGCGAACGGGAATCTCGGTGAAGAAAATGCAGCCGCAGGTATTGGTCGAAAAGATTTGTTCTGACAAAACTTTAGCCAAAATGAAAAGATTGCTTGAAGGGGTTGTGCTTAGGGGCACTGCAAAAAACATCAGGAATTCCGTCTATCAGATTGCTGGAAAAACCGGAACAGCAAAAATATATGACCCTTCGGTAAAAAGTTATATCAAAAACTATGTTGCTTCTTTTGCCGGGTATTTTCCCGCTGATGACCCTATGTATTCCTGCATTGTGGTTGAATATAACATGAAGGGAACTGAAGTTTATGGGGCACAGGTTGCGGCTCCTGTTTTTAAAGAAATAGCGGATAAAGTCTATGCCACCAGGGTTGAAATCAAAAGTAAAGAGTCGCCCAATCCAACGGCCTTTATTTATCCTACGGTTGCTGTTGGTTACCGTTCAGAAACAGAAGCCGTCTATAAGGGACTGGATCTTTCAATAATTCCCGGTGGAAGCAATTCGGAATGGGTAAGCACTACAACAGATGGTAAGAAAATATCTGAAAATGACAAGGTATTTTTAACAAGTACTATTCCTAACGTTGTTGGCATGAAAGCAAAAGACGCCGTCTATGTTTTGGAGAATTTGGGATTGAAAGTGCTGATAAAAGGAATAGGAAATGTAAAAACCCAATCAGCAAAACCTGGTGAAAAAATTATAAAAAATAAAGTGGTCATCCTAACCTTGTCAAATATTTGATTTATGATGAAAACACTTAAAAACCTTCTTCATGATGTTGCGACAATAGAGATAATTGGCAATACTGATATTGGTATTGAAAGTGTTAGTTTTAACTCAAATAACATCAAAAAAAACGAACTGTTTGTTGCTGTCAGGGGAACCAGTGTTGATGCACATAAGTTTATTCCAGATGCAATTCATAATGGGGCGATTGCAATAGTGTGCGAAGAGTTTCCGTCAGCAATAGTGAGCAAAATCACTTATGTGAGGGTTAGTAATTCGGGAAAAGCTCTTGGATTTATTTGCTCAAACTTTTTTGATAATCCTTCCTCGAAACTGAAATTGGTTGGTATAACAGGTACTAATGGGAAAACAACCATTGCCACCCTGCTTTGCAATTTGTTTATAAAGATGGGATACAAGGTTGGATTGCTTTCAACCATTTGCAACAAGATTAATGATGAGATAATTCCGTCAACCCATACAACGCCGGATCAATTTGTGCTAAACAAATTGCTCGCAATGATGGTCGAAAGCGGTTGCGAATATTGCTTTATGGAGGTCAGCTCACATGCAGTTGTTCAGAACAGGGTGGCTGGCTTGCATTTTACCGGGGGGGTATTCACTAACATAACCCATGACCATTTGGATTATCATAAAACCTTTGAAAATTACATTTCAGCCAAAAAAGAGTTTTTTGATAATTTGCCGGAAACTGCATTTGCCCTTACCAATATCGATGACAGGAATGGAAATGTAATGTTGCAAAACAGTAAGGCTAAGAAGTATTCATATAGTCTTCAAACAATCGCTGATTTTAAGACCAGAATTTTAGAGAATAATTTTGGTGGAATGCAACTTCTAATAAGCGATCGCGAGATTTGGTGCCGGTTGATCGGAAACTTTAATGCATATAATCTGACTGCCATCTATGCAACAGCTATCTTACTCGGACAGAATACAAATGAAATACTAACCGCAATGAGCAATCTCGACGCTGCTGAAGGTCGGTTTGAGAGTTTTAAAGACAAAAAGAATGTCGTTGCTATTATAGATTATGCTCACACACCTGATGCCTTAAAAAAGGTTTTAACTACAATTGCTTCTATAAAGAATAGCAATGAAAAAATAATAACAGTTGTTGGAGCGGGGGGTGACCGGGATAAAACAAAAAGACCTGAGATGGCCGGTATTTCTGCACAGATAAGCGACCGCGTGATCCTTACTTCTGATAATCCCAGATCTGAAGATCCGGCTGTAATTTTAGAAGAAATGGAAA
>CAZNRQ010000131.1:0-7966 GCA_964574845.1 uncultured Bacteroidales bacterium | reverse complement strand
CCATAGTTGTTTGAACTGAAACTGTCTTTAATACCGATATTTCAGAGGATAATGAAATCTGTACATTTTTTAACAGGATTCTGAATGTAGTTCCTTCATTTTGGCGACTACTTAGACCAATCGTACCATTCATCATTTCGGTGAGACGTTTTGTAATAGCTAGTCCAAGTCCTGTCCCACCATATTTTTTTGTGCTTTGTGTTTCTTGTTGACTAAAAGTATCGAATATTCTTTTCTTGAATTCATCTGGGATTCCGATACCGGTATCACTCACTGTTATCGATAAATTTATGGAGTTGTCATTATTAAATGAATTGCTGATTTTTAGCTTAACACTTCCCTGTTCTGTAAATTTTACTGCGTTTCCAAGAAGATTATAAAGAATTTGTCTTATGCGCACTTCATCTATAATGAGGAAGTGAGGCAAATCGTTTTGAATTTCTGTAATAAAATCTAATCCCTTTTCTTTTATATTTAGCGTGAATATGTTTTCGATGTCTGCAATAAACTTTCGGATATCTACTGAGTCATAGATCATTTTTAATTTTCCAGCTTCAATTTTTGAGAGATCTAGTATGTCGTTTATAATTGTAAGAAGATTTTTTCCACTATTTCTAATATTTTCGAGTTGGGATCGGTGCTTGGGCTCAGTAACTGCAGCCAAAAGAAGTTCGGAAAAGCCAATTACTGCGTTCATAGGTGTTCTAATTTCATGACTCATGTTTGCTAAGAAAACGCTTTTTGCATGATTAGCTGCTTCTGCTTTTTCTTTAGCTTTTTTCAGGCTTTTTTCAGAAATTTGTAACTCAGAAGTTCTTTGTTCAACCAATTCTTCCAAATGATGCCTGTATTTTTGCAATTCAAGTTCAGTCTGCTTTCTTTCTGTAATATCTCGGGTTACACCATGAATCCCAATCAGTTTATTGTTTTCATCAAAGTAGGGAGTAATTAATACTTCCCCTGTTTTTATATTCCCATTTTTACAAATATAATCCAGAATCATTGTTTTTCTATAATCCTTTGGTGGTAAAGGGGCATTGGTGTACATATAAACTTCGTTTTTAAACGTACCCAAGGCAATATCAGCAGAATCAATCGCAAATCGATCATTAATTGTTTGATTCAGGTACTCTTCAACGGTAAATCCTGTAAAATCCTCTATTGAAGAGGAAACAAAAAGACTTTTTCCATGTAAATCCATTAGCCAGACAACATCGCTGATTTTTTCGGTTAATAATCGATATTTTTGTTCGCTTAATCTCAATTCCTGCTCTACCCAACGGCGCTGTATAATTATAGATGCATTGCGTATCAACATTTCTGCAAATATATGTGCACCATAGTCGATCACTTTATTTTTATAAAAAATTGCAACACCTCCGTAAATGGAATGACTCCAGGTAATGCCCATTGCATATACGGATTCAATGCCAAATGTTTTTTCCAAAGTTGAACAAATTATTTTTCCAATTCTCTTTCCAACTAAACCCTGAATACCATTATCAACGTGCATAAGCTCATCTCTTTTCAGCCGATCTAACTCAAATGGTGAAAAGTCCGATAGGCTAACTTCCAGCGTTGAAAGGTTAAGTCCCAGAATCTTATCTATACTATCAATGATGGTGTTAAATCCAAAATGTTTTACAATTTGTAAAGAGTTTTTATTCGAATCAACTTTTACACAAATCAAATAAGCGTCTTTAATAACCGAAAAAATAGATACACCTAAGAAACTATATAGGTCTGTGATTGTTTTCGTCTGGTTCATGAAAACAACAGCCTCTGACAATGTTTTTTGTTTTTTACTTAAATCTTCCGCATTTTGCAATGCAATTTTGCGTTCGGTGATATCTCGGAAGTTTATTACAATAGATTCTACTGAAGGATCAGCAAGTAAATTGCTAAAAACACTTTCAACCCATAACCATTGACCTTTCTTGTTGGTGTAACGATATTCTACTATTGGGACGTATGATGGATCAGCTATTATTTTTGATAATTCCGATAATACTATTGGCAGATCATCAGGATGGGTATATTCTGCCGGATTGCCAATTATTTCTTCTGAAACATCGAATCCGAAAATTTTTTTTGCTGATGGACTAAAAAATTTGAAATTTCCTTCTGCGTTTAAAAGAACAATTCCGTCTGGTGCTTTTTCGATAAGCGCCTGGTAATGGTTCCCAATCTTTCGTACTTTATCCTCTGCATCTTTGCGTTCGCTAATATCTCTCGTAACACCATGCAAACCAATCAGCACTCCAATACTGTTAAAATGGGAGGTTATCACTATTTCAGTCCATACCCAACTGCCATTTTTACATAATAATTCGAGTTCATAACGGGTTGAATTACTCGGTAACTTATTATTTTGATGGAAGAGGTTTGGATTGTATATTTTCTTTACCAACTCTATTCCTTCTGGTTTTAGAAGGCTCCAGAGTTCTGTTCCAAGAACTTCAGATTGTTTAAAACCACGCATTCGCTCATCTGATGGACTAATATAATCAAAGTGAAAGTTGTTATCCAAATGCCAGATAACATCGCTTGAATTCTCAGTCATAAAGCGGTATTTCTCTTCACTTTCAATAAGAGCCTCTTCACTTAGTCTTCTTCCTTCAATTTCTTTAATTAAATCATCAAGAAGGTTGAGTGTTGCAGTGTTATTAAGCTTAAGTTCTTTTGTCTGTTTTTCAACTAATGCAGAAAGCCTTTCTTTTTCATTACGCCTTTCGAAGTTAGATGTTCTGATTTTTACCATTGCACGAATTTGTGCAGTAAGTTCGCTTTCATCGATGGGTTTGGACAAGAAAGCTTCCCCTCCGCATTCCAGGGCAAGAATACGACTTTGTTGATCATCTTTAATTGCAGTAACAAAAACTACAGGAATATCTTTTAAGTTATTGTCTGCCTTCAATTTTCGACATACGTCATATCCGTCCATGTCCGGCATAATGATATCAAGTAAAATCACATCGGGATCTTCTATGGCAGAAAGTTGCAGACCTTTTACTCCATTTGAAGCTAAAATTGTAATGGCCTCAGGGAAAGCTTCCTTTATTAATGCCTGAATTGTGATGAGATTGTCGTTATTATCGTCAATAACTAGTATTTTTATTTTTCTACTTTCCATAAAGGGTCTCATTGATGGTTTTGAAAAACAATTTCTCTTCAATTGGTTTGGCTAAATATGCATCAAACCCATAAGCCAATATGGTTTCGCTATCAGATATCATTGCGCTGGCTGTAAGGGCGATAACAGGGATGTTTTGTAGCAGAGAATCATTGCGGATTACTTTAAATGCTTCAATGCCGCTCATTTCAGGAAGCGCAATATCCATTAGAATGAGATTTGGCTTGTGTTTTCTGGCCATTTCAATACTTTTTATTCCATCTGTTGCCTCTATAGTATCATAATCTGGTTCAAGCAGAGCTTTTGCAGTTATCATGTTGTCGGGATTATCTTCAACAATCAAAACCAAAGGTTTGCCTTCAATTGCCAAAGGTTTATGTTTCTCCTTATTTAATATTACCTTCGAAACCATCGCCTTAACTTCATCTAAAAGGTCACTGCCATGTATGTCGCCTTTTTGAATGATTTGATGAATATTGTTACGCTTTAAAAAACTTAGTTCTTCCTGCGTAATATGCTTTGCAGTTAAGATAAGTACAGGAATATGTGCAGTCGATTCAACTTCGCGTATGGTTCTCAATAATTCGAATCCGTCTATGCCAGGCATCATAAGATCTAAAATTATGGCATCAGGAATTGTTTGATTCATTATTTTTAGTGCATCAATTCCATCATGGGCAACCAGAATCTGATAATTATCTTCCTGCAAGATATCCTTCATCTGGATTATGGCCGGTTCACTATCTTCAACCAATAATACAATTTTCTGCGATGAGTCAAAATCCTTAATATTCACATGTGGTTTTGCCAAAGATTGTGTTTTTATATTTGGTTTTACTTCAAGAATATTGTTGTCAGCATTGTAGTTAATTGGTAAGGTAAGCGTAAATTCTGATCCTTGTTCGATTTCACTTATTACGGTTATATTTCCTCCAAGCATTTTGGAATATTTTTGAGCTATCGCTAATCCCAATCCAGTACCTCCATATTTTCTTGAAGTGCTACCATCTGCTTGCCTGAATTCATCAAAAATATGAGACAGGTGATTTTCGGCAATACCAATACCTGTATCTGTTACTTTAATTTTAATGTTGTCGTCAATTATTTGTCCTGAAATAGTGACACTTCCTTTTTCGGTAAACTTTACTGCATTAGCAATCAAATTTTGCAGGATATGAACACATTTTCTAAAATCGCTCGATATGAATAATTCAGTATCTGCATCATAATGAGTCATTTTGATGTTCTTTTCTTTTGCCTGGGGCTCAATCATTCGAACAACTTCAATAATCAATTGGTTGGCATCAATTTTAGTTATGTCGATTTCTTCACGACCTGCCTCTATACGGGAGATATCGAGTATGTTGTTTATGAGATCCAGTAAATGTTTCCCATTACGTTCAATTACTTCCAGATAACTGTATTCTTCATTTGGGATTTTATTAATAAGGCGGCGATTAAGTACGCCGGAAAGTGCGATTACTGAATTAAGCGGAGTTCGCAACTCGTGGCTCATATTAGAAAGAAAACTTGTTTTAAGTTGGTTCGATTCATTTAGCTGGTGCTTTTGCATCTCCAGTTCGGTATTTTGTGCTGTCAATTCAATTGATTGATTGGTTAACCTGGTTTTCTGTGTCTCAAGTTCTAAATTTTGTTCAGCCAATTTTTCCGAGAAATCTTTAATCTTGTGATAAGCCATAATGCCCTCTATTCTTGCACTTAGTGTCACAAGAATATTGTCAATCAATTGTGTGGATTGACTGGTATAGCTATTTATACTTGACAAGGAAATTATTGCAACAATTTCGTTGTCAACAATTATTGGAATAGTTAAAATCTCATTTGGAATAAATTTTCCACTTACTGTATGAAATATAAATCGCGTATACTCAGGAATATTCTTAATATGCTGAATTTTTCTGCTTGCAAGAACTGCTCCGAATTCACCTTCAAAACGGTCGGCAGCGAATGATCTTCTGGCATTGTCCTCTGTGCCAATAGATTCATAATGTTGAAAGTTTTTTTTGTCTTCACTAATTATATAGATGGCTGCTACCTGAGAGCCCGTGTGAATAGCCAATGCATTAAGTGTGGTCTGAAAGAATTTTTTTACATCATATTCGCTAAGCATCAAAGAAGCAAGATCTGCAACTTTTTCTCCTAATTCAGTGTTAACCTGAATATCTTCTGCAAGTGTGTTGAACGATGCAGATAATACTCCAATTTCATTTATTGAGCGATACGAACTACGGGCTTTCATATCGCCTGAATGAAAACGTTTGGCCGCTACTGTCAATTCTTCAATGGGTTTTCGAATATTCCACAATAGTAAGAAGTATATGATGAGAGAAATTAACATAATGATCACCAGAACCAATGCCAGATGCCAGTGCAATAAATTTTGAACTCTGTAAGACTCGGCATATAAACTATCCCCTTTTTTTCTGGCAAACAGGTCAATAACTTTAATAGCATCCAAAACTTTTATTGCATGAACTCCTAAAAGTCCATCGTGTTTTATCCTTTCAATAGCTTCATCCTTTTTACCTTCTCTGAAAAGTGCGACAGTCTCTTTTCTCACGTTATTGTATGATATAAATGCTGCAAGAACCTTATCAACATCTGTCCGAGGTCCTAAATATTTTTCAAAAATAGTGTCTATCTGGTCATGTGACTCTTTTTCAAAGCGGTCCATACTCTTTAGAAGTTTTCCGATTTCCTCTTCGTTGGTGGCAAGCGGTAATTCTTTCATGAGAAGCCGGATCTGTAAGATATCCATGTTTAAAGTGCCAATAGCACGTCTTACCTGTAATGGGTGATTGTATATTATCTCAGTTTGAATATGCAGTCGGTCCGACTGATAGTAAGAAACCGATCCTAAAATAATTACCAGAAATATCATAGCCGAAAAGCCAAGCTTAAGTTGTGTCCCGATTTTCAGATTTTTTATCTTCATAATTTTTGTTTTACGCACTATAACCGCTGTTTTTACAATACGGACTATCTTGAGTATAATTGTTTTTGGTTTGGCTTGAAAAATATTCGTTTATATAGCAAAGCCGCAATTCTTAGTCAATACGAACGGTTTTTCTTTGAAAAATCGCTGATTGCAAATATACTTCATTATAGTTGTTCTTTATTAAAATTTCTCTTTCTGTTTCGCCGGTAATTAAGTAACCATCATTCGCTAATGAATTACCTGCTTTGTCAAGTATTAGTTTGATGTATTTGTCTTTGTAATAAAATAAAAGATTAGCGCAAATTACTATATCGAAATCTCCATAAATACTATCCGGAGGACAGCATAAATTAGTGTCGAATAAGTCAAATACAGAAAAATCGATATTTTTTTTAAGTTCTTTGCTAACCATAAAGTAATCCTTTTGTTCAATAAACCACTGGTTGATTCGTTTTAGGCTTAGATTCTGTAATGCCGTATTTGTAAATCGTCCTTTTTTGGCTTCTTCAATTTGTTGTTCGCATTGATCAGTAGCGAAGATTCTGTATTTTATGTTTTCGTTTGTGCTACTTTTTAGTTCTTCCATAAGCATGGCAATACTGTATGTTTCCTGTCCCGCAGCACAGGCTGAAGACCAAATGCGAATCTCTTTACGCTTGTTTTTTTGTTTTTTTGTTAATATAGTAGGAAGGATGATCTGTTTGAGCACGGAAAAGGTTAAAGGATTGCGAAAGAATTCGCTGAAACTTATCTGAAGTGAATTATTGAAGTTTGTTCCCTCAGATTTGTCTTTTAAGAGGAATTCGCAATATTCTTCAAAAGAACTGCAATTCGTTTCTGTAGTTCTATTTTGAATTACTTTACTCATGAATGATTCATTATATTTAGAAACATCACTTCCTCTTGATTGTAAGAGTATTTCCGCAATATACTTGTTCTTTTGTTTCATTTAGTGGTAACTTCTGCTGTAAAATAGTTTAAATGCTAGGTTGCCTTAAAGGTATGTTCAGTTTATTCGACAATATTGTACTTTTCTTCTTTACCTAATTGCAATAATAGGGCATTGATCTCTTTTTTAAGTTCTATCATTTTTATTTCCCTACCAATGGTCAAACGATGGAACCGTTCCATTTCATTCATTTTATTACGTAGTTCTTTTTCGGCTAATTTTCGTTCCGTAATGTCAGTTGCAACTCCAATCAGAGCAATAGGCTTACCCTGATCATTATGAATAACAGAAGTGGAAAGAAACACCGGAAATTCATCGCCGTCTTTGGTGGTATTTATAACTTCGCCCTGCCATTGTCCGGTAAGGGTCTCTGGCAGAATTTTTTCAGCAAATGATAGAGGAGTCTTCATTGACCTAATGATGCTGATTGGTTTCCCTAATAATTCGTGCTCTTCGTATTTATAGGTTCTCAAAAAAGCTTCATTGACAAATAAGATGTTGTCATTCATATCAGTAATGCTGACACATTCGCTGATACTCTTTATGGCATGAGCCAGAATATTAATAGTCTTTCCCGCATTTTTGCGTTCAGTGATATTCTCATGCAACAGCACGAATTTTTCAGGTTTGCCGGTTGTATCTTTTAATGGGAAGATCAATGCTTTAATCCATACAGGAACGTCAGGTAAATCAGGGTAAATATCATGAGCATTAAAGGGCAAGTCGGGGAGATGAACTACTTCGCCATTTTTTACCTTTCTAATTAATTGTTCCAGTTCGGGGCTTTTGCTTTGCAGATCATCGAAAATTGAGAAATCTGGGGGAGGGGCAGCTCCGAATATATCGGTATTCGCCTGATTGGTTCTAAGTGTAAATCCATTCTTATCCACGATCTGTATGGAAATAGGGTTCTTTTCGATAATAT
>CAZNRQ010000130.1:0-7983 GCA_964574845.1 uncultured Bacteroidales bacterium | reverse complement strand
ATATCGAATTTTCTTTGAGTGTATTGCGCTGTGTTTTGCCTATATCTAATAGAATCGTTAAAGCTTGTTTTTCAGCATCCCAGTCCTTTAATTTCTTTGATTCTACAGAAATTTGCTTTGCTATTAGTTCAGCTTCCGAAAAGTCGAGAGCAGCATAATAAAACTCGGCTTTAAGAATATTACAAAGCCGAATTCTCTTAGCACTATTCAGAATGGTCCATTTTTCAATAGCTTTGTTTATATAAAAGATGCTGGAATCGTTAACTTTTTTTACAGAAAAATACCTGGCCAACAATTGGTAGTTTCTGGCTTCAATTTCCAACTTTAAAAGTTTTGCAGAATTTTCGCCATCAGCAAATATTCCCGATGAATTATCAGTAATACACTTGTTCTGTGTTAATTTTTTAATCTTATTATAATATTCAACAACCAAATCATATTTTCCCCAATCAAAGAGCAATTCGTTCATCTGAGCGTAATTGTGGGCAACATACAAAGGATGTAGCGTTTTTCTTATTTGCAGGGCTTTGGAAAAGTATTGCCATGATTTGTCGAAATTTTTCTGAAGCCTAAAGGTGATAGCCATATTGTTCAAGGCAACTGACGCTGTATAGGCATCTTTCTTCGGATTGTCCAGTTCTGCCAATGCCAGGGAATAAAAATATATCGACTTTTCGAAAAGCGAATATTGCAGGCAAGTATTCCCCAAGTCGATATACAGATAGGGGTTAATTATGGGAGTACTATTACTTGAAGTTTCTTTGTATTTATATGCTTCAAGGCATGATTGCATTGCCAGCAGGTCATCCTTTTTCTGATACAGATATATCTCTGTAAGCAAAGCCAAATTTTCTATCACCTTTTCAACATTGTTGTTGTACTTATAAATAGTTAGGTTCAAGTCACAATACTTGATGGCAGAATCAGGGTTAGAATAATAATACAAATGTATAAGGCTGTCAATTTTTTCCGGAATATTGACCTGCGAATTTTTTGTTCGTAGTGCGTTTCGTACTTCTTTTTTTAGATTTTCGGCTATGCTGTCACTATTGGTAGCGATGCAATGTATCTGGGATATCAGCAAAAGGGAAAATAAAAAAATACCACACCAATGAATAGACCTCTGCAATTCTGTTTTTTTGGTTTTAGTCAATATGCACTTCAATTTCAATACAAAATTTATGCAAATATACAAAAACTGTCAGTCATAATTTTAATAATTAAAACGTGTTTTTTAAAAAGAAAAAGGGTGTGTACTTTAAATACACACCCATTTTTAAAGAAAGGACAATATAGGATATCCCTTATTGTTTCAAAATCCTAAAACTGTGTTTTTCGTTGTTGATGATGGCATTCAGCATATACACACCTTTGGCCAGAGTAGATGCATCTATGTTCAGGGTGTTATTGCCTTCCATCAGGTCTTGATTTCCGCTTATCACCTGTTTTCCGTTCATGTCGTAAATACTCCAATTACAGGTGGATGATTCTTCGGTAGATATCTCCAGATTAATTTGCTCCACAAAAGGATTGGGATAAAGGTTAAGATCGTTTGTATTTTCAGAGCTTTCGTTCATGGCAAATGCTTTGGTCGATCTTCCTACCTTTTGTTCTTTAGTGACACCCCAGAGTCCGCTTGCTGTATAAACGTATAGTTTTACAAAATAGTCCTGTCCACTAATTACAGGTGTTATGGTAATACTATTGTTTGTGGTATTTCCTGCAGAAATCCATGTTGTCATAGCAGGCAGACTATACATCAAGCTATTTGAAGTTGCCCAGGAAGTAAGTGAGGGCCACTGTAACTGAATAGATGTACCATTATCGGCCAGCGTAGTAAAATCAACTTTTCCGGTGTGGAATGTGCTTATGGCACTGCAGCCCCACTGAGAGTTGTTGTAATAAACATTCAGACGGCATTCATAATCGTGATCAGGCAAAAGATTTCCTAATTTTATCTGACCTGAAGGAGCAGATGCACTCAACCAGGAGCTTGTACCCGATGGGCGATACTGAATTCCAAAGTTGCTGGCCCATGAAAATGAAGTCCAACCCAATAATAAGGTAGTACCGATATCCTGAGTGGAAGAAAACTCAACAGTACCGGTATGGAAAGTGCCAAGCTGACATGTCCCCCAAAATACACCATTAATATGTACACGTACCTGGCATTCATAATACGAATCAGGTATCAGATTTGATATTTTAGCCGAATTTGTTGTTGCTGATACATTAACCCATGCAGAATTGCCAAGTTTGCGGTACTGAAGACTGTAAATATTTGCCCAGGGAGCAAAATTTGTCCAGCTAAGTTGAGCCGCTGTGCCTATATCCTGAGTTTTGCTATAGGTTACATTCGCAGTAGTAAAAGTACCTACCGAACTATTGCCCCAATAAATACCATTCTTGTAAATACGGACATAACATTCGTAATCTGTGTTAGGCAATAAATTAGTCATTTTCACCTGATTATTTGGAGCAGACATTCCAATCCAAGTGGAACTTCCGGCAACACGATAACCGAAGTGATATAAATAAGCATTTGCCATTGAAGTCCATGTTACATGAACAGTGGTTCCTATATCTTTTGTAGTAGTGAAACTGAATCCAAACACATTAATGGTAATAGGATACGCAGAACTCACACATCCTGTTGTACCGTTTTTAATTGTAACATTGGCATAATAGTCGGTGGCCATAGCACCGGCAGGAATAGTGAAATCTATTTGGCCTCCTGATAAAGCAGCATCGTTCACGTCAACAAATCCCATGGCATTGGCCGCAGCATTATAATCTATGGAATATAAATCGGGACTGCCCGAAGTTGCAGTATAGACAAGATTACCTGTTGTGTTGCCGGCAGCCACGTTCAGGGTAGTGCTGTTTAGGGTGAGGGTTGGCAGTGCGTTTACTTCAGTTGTAACCGAAGTGGCTGCTGCCGAACATCCGTTGGAAGCAGTTACCGTAACATTATAGCTGTCGGCAGTGCTTACAGAAATATTTTGAGTGGTAGCTCCTGTCGACCATAGATATGAAGAGTAGGAAGAAGTGCTTAATGTACTGGACGAACCGGAGCACATAGCCAAGGTACCGCTGATAGACGGAGTAGGTGTCGCATTCACTTCTATCAGCAATGACGGACTGTTGACAGAACAATGAGCATTGCTGAGAACGTAGCGGTAATAATTGCTGTTGGTCAGAGCTGGAGTGGTGTAATTGCTGCTGGTGGCTCCTGTGATGTTACCAAAAGATAAGTTATCGGAAGATGACTGCCACTGAAATCCTGTTCCGGTATAGCCTCCCGGATATATGATAGCCGCGCTGCCCGAACAAATGGGATTACCTCCGGGGCCTGTCATAGGATCAGAAGCCATGGGAAGTTCCCAAACTATCACATCCACACTTCCGGTCATGGTAGCCGTGCAGGAAGTAGTGGCATTAGTTGCTACAACGGTATAAGTGGCATAAGTGGTTTGATTTCCGAATGATATTGCCGCTCCGGTACCTGCAACAGGCGAACCAACAGAGGCACCATTCCTTTTAAGTTGATAATTAACTCCTGTCTGCGATCCCGACAAACCTACGGGAAATCCTGAACCACCTGAGCAATAAGAACCGCCTCCAGTGACTGAGAAAGCCGTCGGGTTGGCATTTGTGGCCACATTTACAGCATTACTATTTGAAGTGCAACTATTTGAATTTGTACCTACTACATAGTATCCATTGCCCGCCGACAGACCTGTCCAACTAAGTGCCGCATTAGTACCAGCTTTGGCTGTTCCAACCGCAACAGCACCCGAGGTATATAACTGATAGTTCACTCCGGTTACTGAAGTAGTTGAGATTATGGTGCCATCTCCTCCCGGATTGACACATATAGTGCTTCCTGTTAGCGATAAGGCTGTGGGCAAGGTATTAACCGTAACTGTAACAGAAGCGCATCCACTGCTATAATTACCATTATAATTGCGGGCATAATAGGTGGTGGTTGAGGAGGGCGAAACGACTAGAGTATTTCCAGTATTAACGTATGTTCCGCCGCAACTTCCCGTATACCAATAAACGGTTCCCTGGTTTCCGACGGCAGTTAATGTAGTGCTTCCTCCGGCACATATGGGATTAACCGATGGACTTATAGAGGTTGGGTTGGCAGGATAAGTAGTAAAAGCCGATGATGATACCCATGATGAACTTCCACAACTATTATTTGAATAAACTCTAAAATAATAGGCGGTATTAGCACTTAATCCCGATACCGAAGCAGAAGTGCCTGAGGTGTTGCTTCCGGTTACATACGAACCACCGGGTGAGGTATAAACTTCCCAATAATAGGTAGGCGACGGACTACCACCATTGGCTGCCCAAGAAATATTGGCAGTGGTTGCACCACTGGCCGAAGCTGATAAACTATATGGATTACCGGGTGCTGAATTTACCGTAACAGTAGTACCGGCACATCCCGAACTAAAGTATCCATTATTGTAGTTTCTGGCATAGTAGCTGGTGCTTGATGAAGGCGAAACATTGATGGGGTTCCCATTGCCAATATAAGTACTTCCGCAACCGCCGGTATACCAATAAACCGTTCCTACGGCTCCATTGGCAGTGAGTTGAGTGCTGCCTCCACAAGTTGGATTGGTTGATACAGAAATGGAAGTAGGGTCGGCTGGGGTAAGGTTTTCGCTCATATAAGTCACCGTAACATAGGTATTGGTAGATCCAGTGTTACAGGGATATTGCATCAGACAAACCTTTACATGAGGATACGAACTATTACCCGTATAATCGATAGATGCAGCGGTACCGCTACAAGCCGGACCGTTATCATCAACATAAGCTAAATAGGTATCGGTCGACCAATCACGCAATGTAAGAGTATTATCATAGCCGGCGCCACAGGTCGAAATTCTGACAGTTCTTCCGGAGGTAACATTTTCAATCACAAAATATGTGTTTGAATTAATGTAGAACGAAACGCTGTTTCCAACCGAAACATAGGCAATGGACCCATTGTTAGAATTGGACGTACTGAGAATCACTGTTGGATTACTTCGGGTTGATGGTGTAGAGCATTGCCCATAGGACTTTACAGAAAAAGCCATTAACAGAGGGATTACAAAAAACAGTATCCACACTGTATTGGGGATACTTTTCTTTTGATTTAATTGGCATTTGTAATTGTTTTTCATGTTGTTTTTTTTTAAATTTTTAATTAGGGGAAATTTGAAAGTCAAATGTAAGTTGGCGAAGAAGCTCATTTCAAGCGTTATTTGACTTGTTTTATCGGGTAGATTTTACTTGATTTGTTGTAGGTCGTTTTACCTGGTTTCTTATAGGTCATTGTACCTGCTTTTTTTATTTCCAGCAATAGTGAGTTGGCCATCAGATTTCTTAAGTCTTCTTTTGCAAAACTCACAGGAAACCGTATATTTGCATATAAATTTACAGCCCCATGAGCGAAAAAAACAAAAACGATCGCGACCTCATAGTGATCATTTCTAAGGTCTATCAGTTTATCGGCAGGTATTTCATTATACTGTTACTGTTCCTCATCATGGGACTGGTGTATGGCTGGTATAAGAACCGTACGGCCGGCTATTTCTACAAGCAGCATCTGGTGGTCAACTCCATAGTGGTAGAAAAATACATCTGCACCGACATGGTAAATTCTCTGCAGACTCTGGTAGCCGATAACAATATGGACGCTTTGGCCAAAAAGATGAACATACCCGAAAAAGCAGCCGCCTCCATCATCAAATTCGACACCAGTACGTTTCATTACCGCGAGAATGTAGGATTCATGGTCGACCTCTCCTACCACGACAATCAGTATGCCGACACCCTCACGGCCGGGTTGTTGTATTTTCTGAACCACAATGATTATAACCGCATGAACATGCAGCTTTTCGTTCAGGAAAGGCAAAAAATGCTGAAAGCCATCAACAGCCGTCTGGGCACATCGGATAGTTCCAATATGGGCGCTACTTCGGTCTTCTCGGCTTCGCATGGCGAAAATGCGGTTTTTATACGCTCGGCTTCTTCGGAGCATATGCGGAGTATGGAAGAAAAATACCGCATTGAAAAGGACATTGAACTGGGCAAACAGATTTCAATTGTCGAAAAAACTACCGGAAAGGTATTTGCCGGATTGGGGCTGACCAAATCCCTGATATTATACGGACTGGGAATAGGAATTTTGGGTGTTTTCCTTTCGCTTTTTATCGAAAGCCTGAGGCTCTCCCGCAAATATCTTAAGGAGCAGAAATAACAGGCTTTTTCTCCGCAGGCCTGATAAAAAGAAGCAACGAAAGTACCAAAGCAAAATAGAACACTCCGGCCTGTCGGTTGAGGCAGGATTCGAACATAAAGAAAAGTACGTTAATCACCACAAAACAGATCAGCAACGGATTGCGCGCTCTGATGCCTTTGATAAAAGCCAACAGAAGGAGCGAAAGCAGCGAAAATAACCCTATCAATCCCAACTGAATAGTAGTTTCCAGAAACTGGTTGTGGATATTTCTATTGGCTGCTTCTGCCTTCTTCAAACCTCTTTCCTTATACATCTTTAACAGTTGATCTTTATTATCTCCTGTTCCTACACCAAAGAAAAGATTGCTTTTTACAATGTCAAGGGCATTATACCATATCACCAAGCGGTTTTCGGTATCCTCCTGCTGATGAGATTCGGAGAAAAATGCCTTGAGTTCGTCCAGCGAATTGCGCATCCTTCCGTTGAAACCCAATACCATAACCCCTCCTACCGCAATGGCAAGAATGAAAGACAATTTCAGGAAACTACGTTTCGTACTGAGTACATAATAGATGAGGTAAGCCAGGAAAACAAAAAGTAAGGCAATGAGTCCCGTACGGGCAAACAGCAGGTAAACCATTATGCTGAAGAAGACGATCAGCACTATATACAGCACCTTCCGGAATGTGGTTTTGCCTATTTCTTTGCGTAAAAGCATATCCAGTAGAAATATTACCGAAGAGACAATAAAAATTGAGAAATATCCGGGATGCTGAAAGATAGATAAGGGTTCATACATAAAATTATTGCCCCCATTGGCCAGCTTTTGCCAGAAGGAATAATTGTGGTCCATCAGTTCCGAATTGAAAGTCCAGCTTCCGTTGACCACCGAAATAGACCTGACCGTAGCCGCCACCAGGCAAACTAAAGAAGCTACAAAATTTCCCGCTACGAAAGAAAGTAACACCTTTCGGTTGTTCTCTCTCACATATTCGCCTGAGAGGAACATAAACAGCGGCATGATAATAAAAGGCAGTTTCAGTGTAATATCTATTGATGCAGCATGGCTGTTTTCGCTATAGAAGGAACCAATAATATGCAACACAAAGAAAAACAGAAAGAACCATAGGAATGTCCTATCCTTTTTGCGCGAAAATCTTTGTTTGTACTGTAAAATAAACAGTGAAGAAAGCCCCCACAAAAGGAAGACATAGGTAGAGAATAGACGGTGAAAAGGAATGGAAAAAGCCAGCAGTACCAATAACCAGAAATTGATCTTTGTGATTACTTCCTGATATTTCTGCATTTTTGTCACAGCCGGTCTTATTAGTTTGTTATAAATGCTTCGCGAAAAGGCTCCGCACCATTTCGAGAGTCTCGGGCCTTTTGCAGAAAGCAAAACGAACCTTTTTGGTGATAACCTGGTTTCCTTTATAGAACGAGGAACCCGGCACGGTAGCCACGCGGGTTCTTTCAATGAGTTTTTTACTGAAATCCATGTCATTTTCTGCATTCAATACCTGCCACAGATCGCTTACATCGGCAATAATATAATAAGCTCCTTTGGGAACAAAGGGTTTAAAACCCGAACGGGTAAGCGTTTCAACGAGATGTTTTCGCGAAGCATCATATTTCATTTGTAGATGATCATAATAGGCATCGGGAAAATCCAGGGCCTCGGCAGCGGCATGCTGAAAAGGCGTGGGTGCTCCTACCGTTAGAAAATCATGTAC